>DASUGE010000187.1:0-9951 GCA_036274215.1 Polyangiaceae bacterium
GCCCTTCAGCTCGTTCATCGCCGAGTCGACGCCTCCCAACGTCGCCGCTGCGCGCTCGGGCAGGTGCTGCTCGTCGACGCTCGTCATCAGGTCGTTCAGCTTCGTGATGCTGCCGAGCAGCGCGTTCGCGATGTCCGGGAATTGACTGGCCGCGTGCACGAGGGAGTCTTCGAGGTTCTTCATGGTGGAAGGCGTCGTCGGCAGCGTGTTGGGCGGCACCGGGAACGGCAGCGCCACGGCAGACGGCCCGTCGAAGAAGTCGAGCAGCATGAACTTGACGCCCGTGATGCCAGTTTGAGCGAGCTGGACACGCAGCTTCGACCGCGCCGCTGCCGGTCGGTCGGGGTGTCGTAGGGAGCCGAGGCTCAACCGCTCGAGCTGCTCGACCGACAGCTCGAGCTTGACCTGCACGTGGCGGTGGTCCGGCGCCACGTCGATCGCCGCGACGCGTCCGACGGTCACACCCCGGAATTTCACGGGCGATCCGGCGTCGAGGCCCTGCACCGATTCATCGAAGAACGCGAGGTACGTCACCGTTCGCTCGTTCCAGCGGCTCGCGCCGAAGATGACGAGCGCCGCGAGCGCGAGCCCCGTGCCGAGGATCACGAACAAGCCGAGCTTCCAGCGGTTGGTTCCGACGGCCATCACGAAACCCGCGCCTGCCGCTGGAAGAACTGGCGAACTTTGGGCTCCGGGCTACTCGCCTTGAGCTCCGCCGGGCTGCCCCGAGCGATGATGCCTTTGGATTCCTTGTCGAGCATGATGCACGTCTTTCCGACCTTCAGGATGCTTTCGAGCTCGTGAGTCACCATGACGACCGTGAGCCCGAGCCCGCGGTTGAGCGCGGCGATCAGCTCGTCGAGCTCGGCGGCGCTGACGGGGTCGAGCCCCGCGGACGGCTCGTCCAAGAACAGGAGCTTCGGCTCGAACGCCATGGCCCGAGCGATGGCGGCGCGCTTCTTCATGCCTCCGGAGAGCTCCGCGGGCAGCTTGTCGTAGCTCCCGTCGAGCCCCACCAAGGCGAGCTTTGCCTTGACGATCGCGGTCACGGCGTCGAGGGGCAGGCCCGTCCACTCCTGAAGCGCGAAGCCGACGTTCTCGCCGACCGTCATCGAGCTGAACAACGCTCCGGACTGAAACATCACTCCGTAGTCCGGTGCGGCGCCGTCGAGCCGGGGCGCGCCGGCGCCCGCGATGTCGATCGACCCGGACAGCGGCGTATCGAGGCCGATCAGGTGGCGAAGCAAGGTGGATTTGCCGCAGCCGCTGCCGCCGAGGATCACGAACACGTCTCCGCGCGCGACGTCGAAGCTCATGCCTTGCAACAGTACCTGTCGGTCCCAGCCCACGGAGAGGTCACGCACGCGGATCAGCGGAGCGCTCATAGACCCAGCGCTCCGAAGACGACCGTGAACACGGCGTCGAGCAGGATGAGCATGAACAGGATGGCAACGACGGCGGCCGTCGTGCGCCGCCCGACGCCTTCGGCCCCGCCCGAAGTCGCGAGCCCTTGCTGGCACGCGATGAGCCCCACGGCTCCCGCGAACACGGCGCTTTTCAACACGCCGCTCCAGATGTCCCACGGCTTCACGGCGCCGAGGAGCTCGACCCAGAAGGCGCGCGGCGTGATGTCGAGCGTCACGTGCCCCACCAGCAAGCCCCCGGCGATCCCCACGCAATCGGCGACGAGAGTCAGCAGCGGAGCCACCAACATGAGGCCCGCGATGCGCGGCAGCACGAGGTAGTGGAGCGGCTGGAACCCGAGGGTCCTGAGCGCGTCGACTTCCTCGGACACCTTCATCGTGCCGAGCTCGGCCGCGAAGGCCGCCCCGGTGCGACCGCACAGGATGATCGCCGTCATCAGCGGGGCGAGCTCGCGCGTCATCGAGACACCGACGAGATCCGCCACGTAGATCCCCGCGCCAAACTGCTCGAGCTGGAGCGCGCTCTGATACGCCATCACGAAGCCGATCAAGAAATTGATGAGCATCACGATGGGGGCGGCGTCGGCACCGCCCCGTTCCATGGTGAGCGCCACGTCGCGCACGTTCATGCGCCGCGGATGCAAGAGCGAGCTCCCCGCGGCAGCCACGATTTGTCCCAGAAAATCGAGCATCGCCACGATTTCCGCGAAGATTTTGAGCGTGGACTCCCCTACCTGCTCGACGGCGTTTTGCGGCTTTCGCTTGCGGCGCGCGCGTGGCGTACGGCGCCCGGCATAGAGCTCGACGATGCGGCGCACGGCGGGTGCTCCCCCGCTGAGCTCGCAGCGGATCCCGCGCGTCGCGAGCTCGTTCCGCAAGTGGACCAGGAGCGCCGTGCAGGCGCCGTCAATCGTCTCGACCTCGCCGAGCTCGACACGAACCGCGCGGCGTGAGCCACGGTCCAGCACGTCACCGATTCGGTTCCAGAGGGCCGGCGCCTCGTCGATCGTGAATTGTCCTCGCAGGGTGACGACCAGAGCACCGGCCGCCTCATCGACGACGACGCTCGCGGCTCGCACAAAACCCGTGGCGCGACTGAGTCGTTCCTCGATGAGCTCGGGCACCGCGGTGCCGGGCGTTGCGGTCACGATCACCCCACCAAGCAAGCTCCCTGCCAACGCCCTTGGCTCGTGTGACCGGAAGAGCAGGCCAGTTCCATGCGGGAGCAATGATCCGCGCCGTGGCGCGGCTGAGCACGGAGCGTGCAATAGCGCCCCACACCGTGCCGCAGGTGCCTAAAATTGCCCCGATCCGGCCTCGAGAGCCGGGGCCGCCTGCCACGGCCCCCACCCGCCCACTTACCGCGGCCTCCCGTAGGAGCTGGTCAGGCGCGGAATTCCGGGGTCGATTCCGCCCGCACCTTGCCGTCGAGGACGCACGCCACGCTCACGTCACCCATCAGGTTGATCACGGTGCGACAGCGATCGAGAAACCAATCCACCGTGAGCAGGAGCGCGATGTACTCCGTAGGTAAGCGCACGGCGGTGAAGACCAGCGTCATCGTCACGAGGCCGGCCTCCGGGATCCCGGCCGCGCCCACGGACGCCACCATGCTGGTGAGCACGATGAGCATTTGCTCGCCGAGGCTCAGGTGGTGCCCCAACATCTGCGCGACGAACAGGGCGCTCATGGCCTCGTACAGTGCCGTGCCGTCGTTGTTGAAGTTCGAGCCGACCAGCGCGCCGAGGCTCGCCGAGCCGTCGCGCACGCCGAGGAGCTTGAGGCGCTCGTAGGTCACGGGCATCGTCGCCGTGGAGCTCGCGGTCGAGAAGCCCATCACGATCGCGTCGCGCAAGCCGCGCAGCACCTGAGCCGGGCGGAGCCAGCTCTGGAAGCGGATGCGCGCCAGGTAGTAAGCGAGCTGAATCCCGAGGGCGAGCAACACCGCGAGCACGAACGCCCCGAGCGCCTTGAACGGCGCGAACCCGGCGTGCCCGATGATCGTCGCCACCTTGCCGAACACCGCGAGCGGCACGAGCGCGATCGTCCAGTGCAGGATCCGAAGCACGACGTCGAACGCGACGCCCACGGCATTTTCGAGGAGCTTCCGTCGCTCGCCCTCGGCATGGCGCGCGGCGACGCCGACGGCGAGCGCAATCAGGACGACGCCGATCACCTTGTTTTCGACCAACGGTTTCAAGAAGCTGTCGGGAACGTTGTCGATCAGCAGGCTCACGAAGTCGCCGTGCGGGGCCCGCGACGCCTCCCCGGGCGGCTTCAGGTTCGCGTGCTGGCCGGGGTTTACCAGGTTGGCGACGCAGAGGCCGACCACGATGGCGACGAGCGTGTTCGTGACGAGGAGCGTCGCCAGCCGGCGCCCCGCCTTCCCCGCCACCTCGGCCGTCATGAGCGCGTTCACGACGGCGAGCAGGACGATGACGGGCGCGAGCGCGCCGAGCACGCGTAAGACCAGCTTCGCGGGCACGTCGAAGCCACGGGTCCCTGGGCCCAACAGGACGCCCGCCGCGACGCCGAGCACGAGCCCGACGAGGATGCGCGCGTAGAGCGGCAGCCGCGACCATGCTCCGAGCGGGCCACCGCCGACCGAGTTCGTCGCCACCATCGCCCCGCTTGATACAACGAACTGCGCGCCTTCGCGAGCGCGTCCGCTAGTGGGGTCGACGAGGGCTCAGGGCGCGCGGCGTGCCGGACGCGCGGCGGTGAGCGCCCGTGGCTCCTGGTTCGCTTCGTTCGGCGCCTCGCGCCAGAGCTCGAGCGCTTCCATGGCGAGGCGCGTGAACAGCGGACCGAGCACGATGCCCAAGCCGCCGAAGGCAACGACGCCGCCGAGCATCGCGACGAAAGTCACGATGGTCGGAAGCTCGAGCTCGCCGAAGCGGGAGAGCCACGGTCTCACGAAGTTGTCGACGACCGAAGTGAGACAACCGATCGAGGCGAGCACCGCTCCCGCTGCGACGCGATCGGTCGCGAAGAGCGCGATGGTGACGGGCACCCAGACCAGGGCGGTGCCGATGGATGGAATGAGCGCCGCGGCGGTGGTCAGAGAGCCGAGCAGCAGCGGTGACGGGACGCCGACGACGGCGTAGCCGATGGTCGCGACGCCGCCCTGCAAGAGCGCCGTGCCGCCGATGCCGATCAAGAGACCGCGGCCCGTCTCCTCGAATGCGCTGCTCAGACGACCAAACGCCTTGGGAGACAACAGTGAGTGGCGTTCGAGCCAGGCGTAGGCGCGCGGGCCGTTCAGCAAGCAGGCGTACAGCGCGGCCACGTACACGACGAGCGCCACGGCGAGGGCGCTGAGCGCACCGAACGTCACTTTGAGCACCGCCGCAGCCTCCTTCGCGTGCGCCCGCAAGAAGTCCACGACGCGCGACGGACTCAGGTGGGCAAGCGAGAGGCCCGCATCGCTCGGCACGATCGTCTTCACTATGTCCGCCATTTGCTTCGATTCGTGAAGCTTTGCTTGCGCGTCGATGGCTGCGGCCGCCAGCGAGACGCCCAGGACCAGCAACGGAATGAGGATCAAAGCCACGACGAGCACGGTGACCGCCGCGGCAGCGCGCTTCTTCCCGCCGAGCATTCGCCCCAGGCGTCGTTCGAACGGTCGCAGCAAGAGTGTCGTCCAGATCGCGAACACGACAGGTGCCCACAACGGGACGAGGGCCCAAACGGCCGCGAGGACGAGCGCGGCGGCGACGTACCGGAGCGGTAAAAGCGGATGACTCTGCACGCCGCGTTCGACTGCAGATCTCGTGCCCACGTGTTGCGGGCGCGGCATGCGCCTTGCTTGAGCAAGTGCGGACCCCAAGCACAAAGGTGAAATGCAATGAACTGGGATCAGATTGTCGGAAACTGGCGCGAGACGAAGGGCAAGCTGCGGGCGAAGTGGGCGAAGCTCACGGACGACGACCTCGAGGCGATTGGCGGTCGCAAAGACGTGCTGATCGGCCGCTTGCAGCAGCGCTATGGGCAAAAGAAGGAAGACGCCGAGCGCGACGTCGACTCGTTCTTGCAGGGCATCTAGCGCACGCGTTTGCCCCGACCGTGACGAATCATCGTCGCGGTCGGGGCAGGCGCCCTATTCACTCCTTGAGTTTTTGCTCCGCTTCGTCGGACTTCTGCTCGATCTTGTCGCCGGCCTTCTCGGCGCCTTCTTTCGTATCCTCGGCCGCCTGGTCGACGGATTTGCCGGCGCGCTCAGCCGGGCCCTCTGCCGGCTGGTCGGGATGGCAGGCGGCTGCGAGCGCGAGCGCTGCGAAGAGGAAGCGGGCGTTCGTGTGTGGCATTCGTGACGTCCCTTTTGCGTCGTCGAGGCAGGATGGTCGGCGTCGAAACATCAGCGCCCCACCAGCTTCAAGAGCACGAAGATGATGACTGCTCCGCCAACGCCGCCACCGAGCAGCAGATAAAGCAGGGACCAGCCAGCAGCGAGAACAGGGATGGTGGAAGAGAGTGCGACGAGCATGATGGTTTTCTCCTAGTGCCCAACAACCTAAGCAAACCCCTTGCCAACCCCGCTGGCCTCGCCGTTCGGACGGGCGAGGCTTCCCCGCCGCCGCTGTGGCACACGCTCGCGCTGGTCGCGTTACTGCTCGGGGTCGCGGCAGTCGGCACGCTGAGCTCTTTCGGACAGGCCCGGCCGCCGGTTCCCGAGGAGCGCATCGTGGGCGGCTATTTGCCGCTGTTGGTCGTCAATGTATCGCTCGCGCTGTACGTCGCGCGCGTCGGCCGGGGCCGGAACGCGCTCGGCGAGCTCGTCGGCCGTCGCTGGCAGACGGCTCGGCGCGCGCTCACCGATGCGGCGCTCGCGTTGCTCGCTGCGGCGCTGATCGTGCTCACCGAGTACGCGTGGGCGGCCGCGTTCGGCGCGCCGGACCGAGCCTGGTCGGACGCGCTGCGCCCCACGACCTCACTCGAGCGCGCCGCGTGGGTGGTCGTCGCGGTGATCGTCGGCACGAGCGAAGAGCTCGTGTATCGCGGGTACCTTCAGCACGAGCTTGGAGTCGTCGTGCGAAGCCGAGCGTTCGGGCTCTTGGCTCAGAGCGCGCTTTTTGCAATCGCACACGGCCAGCAAGGGGCTTCCGCGGTGGCTCGCACGTTCGTGTACGGAATGGGGTTCGGCCTGCTCGCCCGCGCGCGAAGGAGCCTCTTGCCCGGCATGCTCGCGCACGGTGGACTCGATCTGACCGCGGGACTGATTCACCACTAGCTCGGGGCAAGGGCTCTTTGGCGCAATGTCCCACTCACGGCCCTCGGCCCGTGGGGCCTTCAGGCGGGGCCCACGCCGCCGGACGTGACCGGCCGGCGAGCCCGAAGTATAGACCGCGCCCCCCGTGGACGAACGCGCCGAGGAGCCGAGCCGCCTCATCCAGAACCTCGCCGGGCGTGCGATCGCGCTCGAGCTCGGCTCGCTCGATCTCTGCTTCGTGGCCGCGCTCCGACTCCGGTCGCGGACGAGCGAAACGACGTCGTTCTCGGAGCAGGAGCTCGTGGACGCGTACCGCGACGTGTGCGCGCTCACCCAGCCGGAAGCGAGCGGCGTCGCGCGTCGTGCCACGGCCGCCATCCAGCGCCTGCGTGACCAGCGGCTGCTGTCGCGCGTGGACGGGGCCGGGGTCGTGCGGAGCGGGGCGTATGCCCTCACCCGCTTGGCGACCTCGATCGTCGACTTTTACCTCGAAGAAGAGGCGCTCACGGGCGAAAGCCTGACGCTGCTCCTCAGCACGCTGCACGCGAGCCTCGTCGAGCTTCGGGACCAAGCGCGCGCCTCGACCACGTCGCGAGAATGCAGCGACCGCGTCGTCGGGCCGCTCCGCGTCACGATCCGTGATTTGGTGGACGGCATCGAGCGTCGCCAGCGCGGGCTCGACCTGCAGCAAGAGCGTTTTCAGCAAGAGATCAGCAAGCTTTTGTCGGCGGATTGGTTCGACGCCGTCGCGCGCTGCCAGGATCTGCTCGAAGAGACGACGACGACGTTGCGTGAGCTCAACGCCGTGCTCCTGCGCGACACGCACACGCTCGTCACCCTGCTCGAGGACATTCGCGAGCTCGCCGAGGACCGCGGCGCGCCCGACGCCAACGAAGCGTGTCGCCGCCTCTCCGAGCAGCTCGAGCGCATCGCGGCGTGGGGCTCCGCGCGGCAGCACACCTGGTCCGAGTATTACCAATACGTGCATCGCTTCCTGCGCGACGTCGTGAGGCTCGATCCGACGCGGGCCCTCACCGAACGGCTGCGCGCCGAGCTCGGCGGCAAGGCGGGGCGGTCGTATTCCCTCGTCGTCGCGACGCAGCCGCCGCTCGTCGTGCCCCGCGAGGTCACGCCTCCGCGCGAGCGTCCGCCGCTCGAGCGCCCCCGCGCCGAGCGCGAGAAGCCGCTCCAGGAGGCCGTTCCGGATGAGCGCGACCACGCGCTCGCCGCGACGGTGCAGGCGGTGCTCGCCGGAGGCGCGCGCACCCTGTCCTCGGTCACGGAAGCCGCCGTGAGCCCGTTGCCGGAAGGCGAGCGGTTTTCCACGGCGGGTCGCGTCGCCGAGGTCGCCGCGCGGCTCGCCAAGGTCGAGAGCGCACGCGAGCGACCGTGGACGCGCGCAGACGAAGGCATCTGGATCGAGGAGTGGTCGCTCACGCCGAGCGCAAACGAAAAATGACCGCCACGAAGTTCGTGACCCTGGGCGACGCGGTGCTCGACGAGCAGTTTCCGCCCGTCGATCTGGCGCTCCGCCGCGGACGGCACGTCGACCGCGACGATGCGGAGTGGTTCGGCTTCCTGCGCGACGCCGCGGACGTGCTCGAGCCGTTCTACCGGCGCTCCGGCGCCGAGCTCGTGTACCGCGCCGACGGCTACTACTACCTCTTGCCGAACGGCGACAAGCTCACGAAGCGCCAGCTCGGCATCGCCGAGATGCTCGTGGGGCAAGCGCTCACGCTGCTCTACCTCGATCCCGCGAACGTCGAGCAGGGCGGCCGCGTCACGCGCGAGCAGGTGCTCGCTCACCTCGCGACGGTGATGGGCACCGACGCGCTCATCCGCGCGCTGAATCCGAAGCGGCGGAAGTACGACGAGCGCGTCGCGCAGGAAACCGTGCGGGCGCGCGTGGCCGACGCGCTCCGGCGTCTCGCGGCGCTCGGCTTCGTGGAGGCGGTGGCGGCCGAGGAATTCAAGCTGCGTCCGGCCTTGATGCGCTTCGCAGAGCCGGTGCGCGCCTCCGCGGACTCGGCCGACGCGCTGTCGCGACTCGTCGCGAGCGGCGAGGTGGCATTTGCACCGGCGGAGCCGGAGACCGAAGTCGGAGGCGGCCCGGAAGGCGACGAGACGGGCGACGGTCCCGCCCCGAACGACGGCGGCGATGAGCCCGAGCCCACGAGCGCCGAGCCCATGGCGGCCCTCGACGTCTCCGTATTCGAGGACTTCGGCTTCGAGGACGTCGAGGCCAGCACCGAGCTCAAGGAAAACGACGAAGCGGGGGTTCTTGAATGAGCCGCGCGCGAGCCACCGCGCTCGCCCTCGTGAACTGGAAGGGCGTGTTCTTCGAGCGCTACCTGCTCGATCCCCACGTGACGGCGCTCGAGGGCGCGAACGGCGCCGGCAAGACGACCGTGATGATCGCGGCGTACCTCGTGCTGTTGCCGGATCTCACGCGCCTCCGCTTCACGAACCTCGGTGAGACGGCCGCAACCGGCGGCGATCGCGGCATTTACGGGCGGCTCGGCGTGCTCGGGCGTCCCTCGTACGCGGCGCTCGAGCTCGAGCTCGTCGGCGAGCGGGTGATCTTGGCCGTGCACCTCGAGCGCAAGGCCGAGCCGAGCGTGCAGGCGACGACGTTCATGGTGCACGGGCTCCCGGCGGCGCTCGGCCTTTCGAATCTTTTCCTTTTGTCCGACGGCGAG
Organism: Polyangiaceae bacterium; assembly: GCA_036274215.1. Taxonomy (GTDB): domain Bacteria; phylum Myxococcota_A; class Polyangia; order Polyangiales; family Polyangiaceae; genus PMG-095. The sequence goes on from DASUGE010000187.1 coordinate 9,333, forward strand.
ACCGAGGGCGTCCCGGAGCTCGCCGAGCTCAAGACCAAAGCGAGCGAGCTCGGCGCGCGCGTCGAGGTCTTCGATTCGCTGCGCGAGTACTTCGGGGCGCTCTTCGAGCGCGGCATCGTTCCACTCAGGCTCGCGAACGACGACGATCGCGCCAAATTCAACGAGATGCTCCGCACGAGCATGACGGGCGGCATCTCGCGCGCGCTCACGAGCGAGCTTCGCACGTTCCTACTCAAGGAAGAATCGGGCCTTTCGGACACGCTCTCGCGCATGCGCGGCAACCTCGACGCGTGCCGCCGAACGCGCGCGGAGGTGCAGGAGGCGCGCTCGCTCGAGCGTGAGATCACGGGCGTCTACGAGGCGGGCGCGAGCATGTTCGACACGGCGCTCGCAGCCCTCGAGGCCGAGCTCCGGGAGGCAAAGCGCAAGCGCGACGCGGAGCGCACCCTCGAGCACGAAGCGCGGCTCGGGCTGGCGCAGGCGGAAGCAACGCTCGCCGACGGCGCCGCCCGCGAAGAAGTGGCTCGCAAGCGCCTCGGCGAGAGCCGCACACGACTCGACGCATCGAAGGAGCGGCGCGACGCCTTGCGCCGTGCGTCCGAGCTCGAGCGCCGTGCCG
>DASUGE010000188.1:0-6428 GCA_036274215.1 Polyangiaceae bacterium
GGTGCCCCGCTTGACGACGCGCGGGCGGCGCTCCAAAAGTTCTACAAGCGGGACGAGGTAGCGGCGTTCGACCTCTGGGCGAGCCCCAAGGTGCGACCGCGAACCTTGGTCCTGTATGCCGAGGCCCGACCAGGTCGCCCACCCATCTGGGTAGCGCTCCAGGACGGCGCTGAGATCCGAAAGCTCACGGAGCTCCCCAAAGGGGCGCTCGCCGCCATGCGCGAGGCGGCCGACACCGCCGATCCCCTCGCCATGATTTGGGACAGCAACTGAACCCTTCGTCGCCTCAGCGGTCCGCAGCGCCCCACTTTCGCTCCAAGCGTACATTCGGCTGATTCCGTCTTGGGCGGAACTTGGATTTGATCGTTCAAGGGGAAATTTCGCTGGGTCCACTTGACGCAGCGTCACCCAGTACTAGACGCTTACACCAAGTGAACGAAGATTCAGAAACTGGACGCACCCGTCAGCGGCTGAGAGATCGGCTCCGGGAAGCGACCCTGCGCGAGATCTTGCACGCGGCGGAGGAGGTGTTCGCCGAGAGCGGCCTCGAGGCCGCGACCATGGCGCAGATCGCCGAGCGGGCGGGCGTCGCCGTGGGCACCCTCTACAACCGCTTCGCCGATCGCGAGGCGTTGCTCGAGGCGCTGCGCACCGAGCGCCGTGCGGAGGTGCTCGCCGAGCTCGACCGGACGCTCGCCGCGAACGAAGCGGCAGGGTTTCGCGAGCAACTGATCGGCTTCTTCGTCACCTGGTTCGAGAAGATCGACGAGCATCGCGCGTTCTTCCGCCTGATCCTCTCGCGCGAGGTCGGTCCCGCCGAAAAGCGCGCCCAGACCCACGCCGCGATGTTCGATCGACTTGAAAGTATCTTGCAGCGCGGCCACCGGGAGAAGCTCCTGAAGCGCGACGTTGATCGCGCGTTCGTGCTGACGCTGTTCTGGATGGCGAAGGGTATCCTGCAGCGCGAGGTGTACGGTCTCGAGCCGCTCGGTCCGCGCGAGGCGGCGCGCTCGCTGGTCTCGCTGTTTTTGGACGGCGCGGCGCGGGAGGCTCGATGAGCGCCGCTCCCACCGCCGCCCGGCCGCCCGTCAACAAGTGGCTCGTCGCCATCTCGGTGACGTTCGGCACGCTGATGGGCACGATCGACGCGTCGATCGTCAACGTCGCGACGCCGCATCTGCGCGGCGCCATGGGCGCGACCGTGCAGGAGATCACCTGGGTCACGACCGGGTTCGTGATCGCCAACGTGGTCGTGATGCCGCTCACGGCATTTTTCGGCCGCTTCTTCGGGCAGAAGCGCGTCTACATGGCGGCGCTCGTGCTGTTCGTCATCGGCTCGGGCTTGTGCGGGCTCGCGCGCAGCCTGCCTGCGCTCGTGGCGTTCCGGCTCGTGCAAGGGCTCGGCGCCGGCGCGCTGCAGCCCACGGAGCAGGCGATCCTACGCCAGACGTTCCCGCCGAAGGAGCAGGGCATGGCGATGGCGCTTTACGGCGTCGCCGTCGTGATCGGTCCCGCGTTCGGGCCCACGCTCGGCGGCTACATCGTCGACAACTTCACGTGGCAGTGGATCTTCTACATCAACCTGCCGGTCGGCGCGCTCGCGCTCTTCATGGTGAGCCGCTTCGTGCACGAGCCGGACGACATCCGTCTCGCGAATCAGGCCGCGGCCGTGAAGCAGCGCCAGAACCTGGATTGGCAGGGGATCGTGCTGCTCACGATGGGCGTCTCCACGCTGCAGTACGTGCTCGAGGAAGGGAACCGCAACGATTGGTTCGAGTCGCGCGAGATCTCGGTTGTCGCGCTCGTCGCGGTGATTGCAACGGCGGCGTTCATCATCCGTGAGCTCACGGCGCCCGTCCCCGCCGTGAACCTCCGCCTGTTCAAAGAAGGCGTGTTCACCTCCGGCACGCTGGTTGGCGCCGTCATGTTCGCGATGCTCCTGTCGCTCACCTTCCTGCTCCCCGTGTTCATGCAGGAGCTTTTGGGCTTCACGGCCGTCCAGGCCGGGCTCGCGCTCATGCCGCGCTCGCTCGTGATGATGGTGACGATGCCGATCATCGGACGCATCTATAACCGCATCTCGCCACGCATCTGCGTCGGGTTCGGCGTGCTGATGTTCACGTGGAGCGCCGTTTTGATGAGCCACTACACGCTCGACACGACCTCGAGCGACGTCGTGCTCGTGCTCGCGATCCAGGGCGTGGCGTTCGCCTGCATCTTCATTCCGCTCACCACGGTCGCGCTGAGCCGCATTCCGCGCCATCAGCTGGCGGACGCCTCGGGCCTCAACTCGCTGCTCCGCCAGATCGGCGGCTCGCTCGGCCTCGCCGTCTTCGCGTCGCTGATCCCGCGCATCACGAAAACGGCGGCCGTCGCCATCGGCACGCACGTCACGCCGGATCGCCCCGAGGTGATCGCGCGACTGAACGGCTTCTCGCAGGCGCTCCAAGCCCACGGCTACGACGCGGCGACGGCACGCGTCGCCGCTGGCCGCATGCTGGGCGGCATCGTCCAGCAGCAAGCGACCGTCATCAGCTTCAATCGTCTGTTCCTACTCTCGGGCATCTTGTTCCTGATCGTGCTGCCGTTGCTCCTGTTCCTGAAATCGCCCGACCACGCCCCCGTCAAGCCCCTCGAGGCCGCGCACGTCGAGCTTTAGCTCGCCAATTCCGAACCCACGAAACCCGTCATGCAAGCCGAAACCCGAACCGAATCCCGTCCGTCCTCATCCCGCGAAGGCGTGGCCCTCAAGGCAGACGCTCCGAGCGCGAAGCCCGAGTCGCGCGCCGTAAGCCCCGAGCCGGCAGCTCCCGCGGAGCCCGCTAAAAAGGCGAACGGGCGCCGGCCCTTCGCGGTGCTCGCGGGCGTCGTGCTCGTCACGCTCGCCGGCATCGGCGGCTACCTGTTCCTCACCGCCGGGCGCGAGAGCACCGACGACGCGCAGGTTGCGGCCGACACGATTCCCGTCGGCGCGCGCGTCGGCGGCCAAGTGACGAAGGTGACGATCACGGACAACCAGCTCGTCAAGACGGGCGATCTCATCGCGACGCTCGACGACGCCGACTTCAACGCGCGCGTGAAGCAAGCAGAGGCGGAGGTGGCGAGCGCGCGAGCGCAGGCGGCGCAAGCCGATTCACAAGTCGCGATCGTGACGGCGACCTCGACGGGCAACCTCTCGAGCGCCAAAGCCGCATACTCGGGCTCGTCGGTCGGCGTGGCGTCCGCGGGCGCGCAGGTCGCGGCGGCGCAGGCCGCCATCGTTCGTGCCGAGACGGATCAGCACCGCGCCGCGGCCGACCTCGCGCGCGCCAAGGAGCTCCGCGCGGCGAACGCCATCCCCGAAGAGCGCCTCGACAACGCGCAGTCGGCCTTCGATCTCGCCAAGGCGACGGTCGAGCAGGCGCGCGCCCAGCTCCTCGCGGCGCAAGAGGGACGGCGCGCCGCGGTCGCCCACGTCTCGGAGGCGGCCGGTCGCGTGGCTCAAAGCGCTCCCATCGACGCGCAAATTGCCGCCGCGCACGCCGCCGCCGATCTCGCCCACGCCCGCGTACAAAGCGCCGAGGCCGCGCTCGACCTCGCGCGGCTCCAGCTCTCGTACACGAAGATCATGGCACCCGCCGCCGGCCGCGCCTCCAAGCTCGCCGTGCACGAAGGCCAACTCGTCGCCGTCGGCCAGCCGATCGTCGTGATCGTGCCGACGGTCACCTACGTGATCGCGAACTTCAAGGAAACGCAGATCGGCAAGATGCGCCCCGGCCAGCGCGCGCACATCTCCATCGACGCGTACCCGCGCCGCGAGTTCGAGGGGAAGGTAGAGAGCTTGTCGGGTGGCACCGGCTCGAGCTTCTCGCTGCTCCCCGCGGACAACGCGTCGGGCAACTTCGTGAAAGTCGTGCAGCGGGTGCCGGTGCGCATCGGCTGGGTGAACCTGCCGTCCGACGTATCGCTCCGCGCGGGGCTCTCCGTTGACGCGGTCGTCGAGGTGGGGAAGTGAACCCCCGACTGCGCATCCCGCGCCCGGCCGCGCGCTTCTCCGCCGCACCCCTGGTACTCGGCCTTCTCGCTGTCGCCCCTCGCGCTCACGCCGAGCGGCTCACGATCGAGGACGTCGCGCGCCTGGTCATCACGTCCGGTCCCGAGCTCGCGGCGACGCGCGAGCGAGCGCAGGCGGCGGTCGAGGTCAAGAACGGCTCGCGCGGGCGGCTCCTTCCGTCCATTCACGTGAGCGACGAGTACCAGCACTGGGACAGCCCGTTTCAGTTTCCGGCCACGACGCCGGGCGCGCCGCCGCTCACCGTCCGCGAGCGGGACATCAACACCTTCTCCGTGGGCGCTTCCCAGCCGCTCGTCGGCCTCTTCAAGGGCGTCGCCGACTACCGCGGAAAATCCACGGCCGCCGACGCCGCCGCGCAGGGCCTCCGCGCCAGCGAATCGAGCGCGCGTGAAGCCGTCGAGCTCGAGTTCCTGCGCTACTTCGAAGCCAAGACGCGCGGGGAGGTCGCGCGCGCGTCGGAGCAGGAGCTCGCCCAGCAGGTCGCCGAGACAGAAGCGCGCGTCAACGCCGGCACGCTCACCAAGGCGGATCTCTTGCGCGTGAAAGTCGCCGAATCCACCGCGCGCCAAGACGGCATCGTCGCGGACTCGAACGCAACGGTGGCGCGCGCGACGCTCCTCGCGGCGATCGGTCGCGCTCCGGACGACGCGAGCGTCGAGCTCGTCTCTCCGACGGCTCTCCTCGCGCTCGGCGACATGCCCGCGCCGGCTCCCGACGTCGTCGAGGGCCGGCGCGCCGAAATCGCGCAAGCCAAGCTTCGCGCCGAGGCCGCCGATCACGAAGCGAGCGCGCGCACCTACGCGATGCTCCCCGACGTGAACCTCGAGGCGGGCTACGCCCACGTGAACGGCCAAATCTTCATGCCGCAAGATTCTGCGTTCGTCGGCGTCAAGGCCGACTGGGCGATCTGGGAGTGGGGCTCGACCTACTCCGCGAAGGAAGCGGCGGCGGCGGAAGCGCGCGCAGCGACGCTCGAGGTCGACGCCACGCGACGCCGCGTCCGAGCCGAGGTGACGGGACGCAAAGCCGAGCTCACGGCGGCTGCCAGCGCCGTCGCGCTCGCCAAGGAGACCGTCGTCAGCGCCGAAGAGGCGTTCCGCGTGACCACGGCGCTCGTCCGGGTCGGCAGCGGCACGACGACGGACCTTCTGAACGCGGAGTCAGCGCTCACGCAAGCGCGCCTCTCGCTCGAACGAGCGCGCTACGCGCGGGCGGCGAGCCGCATCCGTCTCGAGCGAGCAGCGGGCCTCCGCTGAGCGGTCAGACGCTCCCGCTTGCGTCACCACGGCTTGAACACGAACAGCGCGCCGACGGCGACGAACGCGAAGCCCACCGCGTGATTCCACCGCAACGGCTCGCCGAGGTATGCCCAAGCGAACACCGAGAACACCGCGAGCGTGATCAGCTCCTGAAGCGTCTTCAGCTCCGCCGTCGATAGCCCCGAGCGCGCGCCGAGGCGATTGGCCGGCACCTGAAAACAGTACTCGACGAACGCGATCCCCCAGCTCATCAGCACGACCGTCCAGAGTGGCGAGCTCCTATGATGCTTGAGGTGGCCGTACCAGGCGAACGTCATGAACACGTTCGCGATAGTCAAGAGGACGACGGTGAAGAATGACGACATGGAGGCTTGAGTGTACATTCCGGCGCGCGTGGTCGCGCGCCGGGAGGTGCGCCGCCCCGCGAACCCCATGAACGCGCTTCGCATCGGCAAAGTTCGGCTCCGCCCTCATCACCCCACCGTCATCATCCCCGTCCGGGATCGCGACACCCCACGCTCGATCGTGCTCGCGAGCGGCATCGGCGTGGATCTCGTCGAGGCGCGCGTCGACCTATTCCGCAAGCAATCACCCGAAGCAGCGGGGCACTTCATGAGCGCTATTCGAGCCGCCTTGCCGGTACTGCTCACCATCCGCTCCGCCTCGGAAGGCGGAGCGTGGCGCGGCACCGAGCCCGAACGCCTCGCCCTCTACCGCGCCCTGCTCCCCCACGCCGACGCCGTCGACGTCGAGCTCGCCGCCGCGATCGCGCCCGCCGTCGTCCGCACCGCCCACGCCGCACGGCTCCCCGTCATCCTCTCGCACCACGACTTCAAGCAGACGCCCTCCGACGCCGCGCTCGACCGCATCGTCACGCGCGGCTTCCGCCGCGGCGCCGACATCGTCAAAATCGCCGCCCACGTCCGTGACGACGCCGACACCACGCGCCTCGCCGGCCTCCTCGCGCGCCACGCCGGCCGCCCCCTCGTCGTCATCGGCATGGGCGAGCTCGGCAAAAAAGCGCGCGTCTTCCTCCCCGCCCTCGGCTCCCTCTTCACCTTCGGCGCCCTCGGCACCGGCACCGCCCCCGGCCAACTCCCCCTCCTCGCCCTCCT
>DASUGE010000189.1:0-2658 GCA_036274215.1 Polyangiaceae bacterium
GAAGGCGACGAGTACGACGAGGAGTTCGGCGGGCGCGAGGTGAACGGCGTCGTGCAGACGCGTCGCAGCCTCGGCATCACGGATTCGCGCCTCCGCCGCATCGGCTCGCCTCAGGGCACCTTCGTGCGCGGAGCGTCCGGCGGCTGGCGTCGCGTGGAGCAGCAGGCGAGCCGGCTCAAGGGCGGCGCCGGCAAGGCGATCCGCGCCGAGCAGCACGCGCGCCCCGGCAAGCTCGGTGTCGGCGGCGAAACGAGCGACGACAAGACGCTCAAGGAAGTCACCGCCCTCATCGACGCGCGCCAATTCGAGCTCATCACGCACTCCGACGCCGGGCTCGTCGTGATCCAGGGCGGCGCCGGCAGCGGCAAGACCACGATCGGCCTGCATCGCCTCGCCTACCTCGCGTTCCGCGATCCGCGGCGCTTCCGTCCCGATCGCATGCTCGTGATCGTCTTCAACGACGCCCTCGTGCGTTACATCGCGGGCGTGCTGCCGGCGCTCGGTGTCGCGGGCGTTCAAACGCGCACGTACGGCGACTGGGCGGCGCGCGTTCGGCAGGGGCTCTACCCGCGCCTCCCCAGCAAATACTCGGACGAAACGCCGAGCGTCGTCACGCGCCTGAAGAAGCACCCTGCCCTCCTCTCCGTGGTTCGCGAGCTCGCCGAAGCGCGCGCCGAGGACGTCGCGAAGGAGCTCGCAGGCGTGCTCGCAACGGACGGCGACGCCGGCAAAGCCGTGCTCGCCTCGCTCAGGGAGGGCACCGGCAAGCCGCTCGTTCAGCGCTTCCACGCCCTCGGCGCGCTCGCGACCGGCGAGGCCGGGAAGGCGCTCTCCACCAACGGCCGGGTCGCGCTCGAGCGCATCGCCGCGCGAGCGGTCGCCGAAGCGCGCGACGTCCCGTCAGCCTGGGCGGAGCTGCTCACGGACCGCGCCGCGCTCGGCGCTGCGTTCCAGCGCGTCGCTCCCGGCGCCTTCACGCCGGGCGAGCTCGACCGCGCGCACGCCTGGTGTGCGGCGCGCTGCTCCGAAATCATGGCCGAGCTCGACGGCTCGGAAGGCCCGCGCACGCGCGAGCGCCGTCGCGACGACGAGGACGACGAACCGCCCCGCCGCAAGAAGAGCCGCGACGACGACGACGAGCCCGATCTCGAGATCCGCGCCGGCATCGACGGCCGCGAAATCCACGAGCGCGCCCGCCTCGACGTCGAAGACGACACGCTGCTCCTGCTCATCCACCAGGCGTTCCGCGGCCACCTCACGCGCGGCGGCACGACGCGCGAGCCGATCGTCTACGAGCATATCCTGGTCGACGAGGCGCAGGATTTGAGCCCCCTCGAGCTCTCCGTCGTGCTCGCCACCTCGAGCAAGGCGCGCAGCGTCACGCTCGCGGGCGACGTGCAGCAGCGCATGCTGCTCGACAACGGCTTCTCCGACTGGAACACCGTGCTCGGCGAGCTCGGCTTCTCCCACGTCGAGATCGAGCCCCTCAAGCTCTCCTACCGCTCGACCCACGAAATCATCGCGTTCTCACGCGCGGTTCTCGGCCCCCTCGCCGCCGCCGACGCACCCGAAGCCACCCGCCAGGGCGCCCCCGTCGAGCTCTTCGAGCTCGCCCACGCCGGCGACGCCGTCGCGTTCCTGGGCGAAGCCCTGCGCGACCTCGTGACCGAAGAGCCGACCGCGTCCGTCGCCATCGTCGCGCGCTTCCCCGAGCAGGCCGACGTCTACTACCAAGCGCTCGTGCGCGCCGAGGTACGCGGCGTTCGTCGCGTCGCCGAGCAAGACTTCTCCTTCAAGCCCGGCATCGACGTGACGGACGTCCGCCAGGTCAAGGGCCTCGAATTCGACTACGTCGTCCTCGTCGACGTCACCGACAACGCCTACCCCGACGACGACGAAGCGCGGCATCTCCTGCACATCGGCGCGACGCGCGCGGCGCATCAGCTCTGGATCATCACGGGCGGGAAGCCGAGTAGTTTGCTACCCAGGGAATTGCTCGAGAGATCGAGTTAGAGGGCGTCACGGCTCAAGGCCGTGCGCGCGGCCTTGGAGCTCGTCCCGCGCGGGCGCGGCGCCGGCGGCGCGGACGAGCAGGGTTGGAGTGCGAGCCGTGGTTGCCCCCCGCGTGGGCGCGGCGCGATACGACGGAGTCGGGCGGTAACGTCAGGCGCGCGTGGTGGCCACGGGAGCCGTAAGCATTTTATTCGGAATGTGCTTGACGGGTTTCTTGAGACTTCGGTTTCGACGGCCGCGCGTCAAGCCCATGAAGAGCTCGTTCGTCTCGCCACCGAACGGGCGGGGCTCGATTTCGAGGAGGGACGCGCGCTTCTCCGAGGGCGCCGCTCGGGAGCGCACCTTCGGCTCGGCTTTGCCTCCTTCAACGAATACACCGACCGTCTTCTCGGCTACGGCCCGAAACTCGCGCAGGAGAAACTCCGGGTGGCCGAAGCACTCGAAGAGCTGCCCGAGACCGCGCAGGAGCTCCGAACGGGCGCCATCAACTTCTCGCTGGCGCGTGAGATCACTCGCGTCGCGCTGCCGTCCACCGAGAAGGAGTGGCTCGAAGCTGCCCGCGGTCGGACCGTGCGTGAAGTCGAACAGCTCGTCAGCGGTCACCGTCCGGGACGCCTTCCCGACGACGTTCCGGATTCTCGCCTG
>DASUGE010000190.1:0-10072 GCA_036274215.1 Polyangiaceae bacterium
CGAGGTGCTGACGAGCGACGTCCCGCCGGAGTTTCCGGTCGGCCGTGTGGACGCCCGGCATGCGCACGAAATCGCCCGCGTCGCGGAGGTCGCGGGCGCGTATTTCCGGTTGTAGCTCCGCCCGGATGCGAATTTCGCGGCGTTGCCGGGCCGGTTGCACGGGCCTTCGCTCTTGCGCTAAGACTCCGCCGCCCCGTCGAAGGGGCTGCCCCGTGGTGGGTGTAGCTCAGCGGTAGAGCACTGGACTGTGGCTCCGGTGGTCGCGGGTTCGAACCCCGTCACTCACCCCAAAACCTCGAGAGGATCCGTGACCCCCAAGAGTCGCGGATCCTCCTTGGGCGTCGTCGTGGGCGCCAGGCTTCTAGCCGGGTCGCGGCCCTAGGCGCCCGATCCCCTGCCTCGCGGCCGCCGCGAACGCGCCAAAGCGCTTCAGGCGCGTGCGACCGGCGCCGCGCGCCGTACCGCGCGTGCCACGGCGCGCGTGAGCCCCGCGTGATCGACCGGCTTCTGCAAGAGCTCGCACACCCCGAGCTCGGACAGCATCTCCGTCGTCAGCCCGGGCGCGTGACCCGACGTGAGGACCACGGGCAGGTTCGGTCGCACCGAGTGGATGCGCGCCGCGAGATCGAGGCCGCTCATGCCGGGCATCGTGAGATCGCTGACCACGACCGAATAGGCGTCCGGATCGCTCTCCACGCGGTGCCAGGCTTCCTCCGCCGCGAGGCACGTGTCCGCTCGGTAGCCGGCACGCAAGAGGAAGCGGCGCGCGACCTCGCACAGGATCCGCTCGTCGTCGACCAGCAGGATCCGTTCGCCGCGCCCGCCCGGGACGTCGCCGGTGCGCGGTTCAGGGAAGACGGCGCGCCCTTCCGCGGCGGGCAGCGCGACCGTGAACGTGGTGCCGCGGCCCCGCGCGCTCGTGACGGCGATGCTCCCGCCGTGGTCGTTGACGATGCCGTGCACGACCGCAAGCCCGAGTCCGGTGCCGTCCCCGGGCTGCTTGGTCGTGAAGAACGGCTCGAAGATGCGGCCGAGCGTCACCGCGTCCATCCCATGGCCGTCGTCCTCGACGCTGAGGCGCACGTAGCGTTCGGCGAACGCGCCGCGCGGGCGCACGCTGAGCTCGGCGCCGGTCGCGACGTCGAGCGAGAGCGCGAGCCGGCCGCGGCCGCCCATGGCGTGCGCGGCGTTCGTGCACAGATTCATCACCACCTGGTGCAGCTGGGTTCCGTCAGCGAGCACGTCGGGAAGCGACACGGGCAGGCTCGCGACGATCTGAATGCTCGCCGGCAGCGTCGAGCGCAACAGCTTCAATGCTTCTTCCACGACGCGCCCGAGCGACACGGGCTTGCGCTCCTGACGTTGCTGGCGGCTGAAGGAGAGGATCTGCCCCACGAGCCCGGTGGCGCGTTGCCCGGCAAGCGTGACCTCGCGCAGGTGCGCGAGCAGCGCCGGGCGATCCTGGTTCTCGAGCGCGGCGAGCTCCGTGAACGCCAGCATGCCGCCGAGGATGTTGTTGAAATCGTGCGCGATGCCGCCGGCGAGCGTGCCGAGCGCCTCGAGCTTCTGGCTCTGGCGAAGCTGCTCGTGCATGCGCTGCTCGGCTTCGAGCGCGCGCTTTCGCTCGGTGATGACCTGGGTGAACATGATGCACCCGCCGATCTCACCACGAGCGCGGTACCAGGGGCGCATCTCCCACTGGAGCCAGTCGGTCGTCCCGTCGGCGCGCTCGAATGGATCCTCTTCGCAGCGCTCGACCGCGCCCGCGACCACGCGCCGGTGGATTTCCCGCCAGCGCTCGGGAATGTCCGGGAAGACTTCGTAATGAGAGCGACCGATGATGTTCTCGCCCTGCAGGCCATAGTCGGCGAGCCAGCGCTCGGCGACCTGCAAGTAGCGCATCTCCGTGTCGAACATGGCGACCGCGGCCGGCGTGTGGCGGATGAAATGGCGCAAGCGCTGCTCGCTCGCCGAGAGCTCGGCTTCGGCTTGTTTGCGCGCCGTCACCTCGGCGACGGTCCCCGTCATGCGCAGCGGCCGTCCCGCCGCGTCACGGTGGACGCTGCCCTTGCCCTCGAGCCAGTGGATCGTCCCGTCCGGCCAGACCACGCGGTGCTCGATGCAGTAGACGTTGCCGCCCTTCAGCGCGCCGTCGATGGCCGAAAGCACCCAATCGTGGTCGTCGGTATGAACGAGCGCGAGGTAGGCCTCGTACGTCCCCGCAAAGCCGCGCTGCGGCAAACCGAAAATCGCCTCGACACCGCCGGCCCACGTGACTTTGCCCGAGGGAATGTCCCATTCCCAGGTGCCCATGCGTGCGGCATCCAGCGCGAAGCGGAGGGAAGCGGCCGTGCTGCGCGCTTCCTCTTCGGCGCGTCGCACGCGCGCCTCGTCGTCGCGAGCCGAGCGCTCCATGAGCTTGGCGGTGCTGGTGCTCGCTGCGAGCAAGAGGCTCTGCACCGATGCCACGGCGACGTACACCTGAACCGTGAACAGGCGATCGAGCCAGGCCTCGAGCGCAGCGCCATGCAGACCCCGATCGGACAGCGCGCTCAAGAGCGCCGCCAGCGCGAGCGCGACGAGCGCCGTGGTCACACCCCGTCCACCTAGCCGGATTGCCGTCCACGCGAGCAGCGGAAGCAGCATGTAGGGTTCTAGTGGGATGAAGCTTTGGCCGTGGTGGTGGAAAGCGAACCAGGTCGCGAGGGCCCACACGCCGGCGAGCACCAACGCCTCCCGCGTGCTCGTCACTCGCGGCGCCGGATCGGGGCGCGCCCAGCACAAGACGAGCGGCGTCACGAGCAGGATGCCGAGCGCATCGCCGATCCACCACGTGAGGTAGGTCCTGCCGAACGGCGCAGCCGCTCCGAAATGCGCCGTCGCGGCGCCAATCAGCGCCGGAAAGAGCGGCCAGAGCGTCGCGACGAGGCTGAAGCGCATCACGCCGGAGACGGTGTGAATCGAGGCGAAATGCTTGCGACCGGCGCGCATGAGCCACGTCGCACCCCAGAACTCGAGCGCATTCGCCGCCATGAATCCGAAGCTCATGGGTGAGGCCCCGCTCATCACGAGATTCGAGAGCAACGAGATCCCCGAAAGCAGCAGCACCGTTTGGAGCCACGCGCCGCGCCGGACGAGGAGCACGATGGCCAAGCCGACGCCGCTCGCCGGCCAAACGGGGCACACCCGATGCACCGGGCTCTGAAAGAGGAACCCGAGCATGTGCGCAGCCCAGTAGGCCGCACCAATTAGGCCAAATCGACCCCAGGGTCGCATCCCAGTCCGAGAACGACCGCTCCGCCCACCCAATAAGGGCGAAGCGACCGCCACTGTGAAAAATGCGCACACCGGCGGGCTTTTCCAAGCGACGCGACGCGTTGCAGAGCCCCGCGCCGTCGAGCTAAGCTAGTGAAACTCGAGCTCGGAGCTGGGCCTCATGATGTCGCGATTTCTTCCTACACTTTCCGTTTTGCCGCTGGCGCTCGCCGCCGCGGCTTGCAGTGATCCCCCACCCACGCCCGCGGCGATGGGTATTTCAATCAACCTGTCGGATCCCATGCAGGCGGATCTGCCGAACAACGATCTCGGCTCGCGCTCCTGTCCCGCGGGCGCCTCCGGCGCTTCGACGTACATCATCGGCCAGCCGGCAGCGAACAAGACGATCGAAAACGGCAAGGGCGGTGTGACGGTGGACTGCACCGTGCGCGGCGACGGCTCCTTCACGGCGGAAGCATCCGGCTACGACGGCTACACCAAGCAGCGTCTCAGCATGAACGTGAGCGGCCGCATTACCGACAAGAACGCCAAGATCGCAGGCGGCGGCCCGCTCCAGTTCTACACCCCGCAGACGCTCGCGCTGCATACGGGGAACGGGTTCCCGGAGTGCACGTTCGGCCCGGTCACGACCCTGAAGAAGGGCGCCATTCTCACCGACATCGACTGCGCGATCATCGTCGCCAGCGACGACTCGACGAGCGGCTGCAAGGTGCACGGCACCGTCGCGTTCGAGTACTGCAAGACGGGCGAAGAAGAAGACTGAGCACGCCGCTCGGCGATCCGCTCGCATCGCTCGGCGGTGCAATCACGGGCCCGCTTCGCTCGATGCGTCGCGGGCCCGAGCTTTTCGTGGCTTAGGCCTTGCGCACGGCGCCGGCGGGCGGGGTGTCGGCTTGCCCGTCGGGCATCGACGGCTCGCGCTGGCGAACCGTGGCCGTCGGCAACGTGTCCGACAAGCTGATTTCACCCTCCACCACCGGGTCGATGCGGATGATCAGCGCCGTGATGTTGTCTTCGCCGCCGTGCTCGTTCGCGAGCGCGACGAGCCGCCGGCAGGCCACCTCGAGATCCGGCGTGCCGCTGACCACCTCGAGGATCTCTCCATCCTCGACCATGCCGCTCAAGCCGTCGGAGCAGAGCACGTAACAATCGCCCACGGCGGCGTCGTCGCTCTGAATGTCGACCGCCACCTGCTCCTGCATGCCGAGCGCGCGGGTGATGACGTTTTTCGGCAGCTCGCTGCGTTGCTCTTCCGTGAGCTCCGGCATGGCGAGGAGGTAGTCGTTGACGAGCGAATGGTCGCGCGTCATCTGCTGGATCTGCCCTTTTCGTACCCGGTACGCGCGGCTATCGCCGACGTGCCCGATGAACATCTTGCCCTTCGAGGGGCTAAAGAGCGCGCCCACGACGGTAGTGCCCATCCCCTGGCATTCGCGCGAGCGCGTGCTGCGCTCGATGATTTGTCGGTTCGCGATCCGGATACCGCAGAGCAGGCGGTTCTCCTCGTCCGACAGGCGGGTGTCGAACGGGAACGGCCAGGTGAATCCCTCCACCGCCGCGGCGCGGAAGAAGTCGACGATCGACTCGGTGGCCAGCCGGCTCGCTACGTCGCCGGCGCGATGTCCGCCCATGCCGTCCGCGACGATGAACAGACGGTGGTCCTTGAGGATCGCAAAGCTGTCCTCGTTGTGGTCGCGCTGGAGCCCCACGTCGCTGATCCCGGCCGCTATGGCGCGCATGCGTTCCTTCGGAGGTGCAGGTTTCGGCCTACCGCCTCGTCAACAGCACACGGTTTCATGCCAGGTTTCGCCTGTCAAGCAAGGCCTCACCGCGCCCTAGACGCCGCACGCTCGGGCGTTACGGCTATTTGGGATCGAGGCATGGGGATGGCGTGGGCGGGGGTCAGATCGCGAGGATCTCTTTTTCCTTGGCAGCGACGATTTGGTCCACCGCGGTGCCGGATTCGGAAACGATCTCTTCGGCTTTTTTTCGGGCGCGGTCCACTTCGTCGCGGCTCGCTCCGCCGTCCTTCTCGATCTCGCTCAGCATGTCGAGGGCCTCGTGGCGCGCCTTTCTCACGGCGACCTTGCACTCCTCGCCGTCTTTCTTCGCGACCTTCACGAGGTCCTTACGGCGCTCCTCGCTCAGGGCCGGGATAGGGATACGGATGAGCTCGCTGTCCACTTGGGGGTTCAGGCCGAGGTCGCTCTCTCGGATGGCCTTCTCGATGGCTTGAACCTGGGATTTGTCCCAGGGCTTGACCGTGAGCATGCGCGGCTCCGGAACGTTGACGTTCGCCATCTGCGCGATGGGCGTGCTCTGCCCGTAGTAGTCGACCCGCAGGTTTTCGAGCATCCCGGGGTGCGCTCGCCCGGTGCGGAGCTTGCTGAGCTCGCGCCGAAGCGCATCCTTGGCTTTCTCGATCCCCTGCTTGAGCTCGGACAATACGTCGTCGATCATCGCTTTGTCGCCTCGCTCTCGGCGCGCACCATATATCACAGCGACGAGGAGCCGGGTCGGGGCTCGGGCGCTTCGGCCGACGGCACGGCCTGACGCCGGCGCCGTTTGCCACGCCCGGGGTCCGGTGCCCCTGCGTCGCTCGGGCCGCCGTCCGGACCGAGCCGCACGTCGGCGGCCTGGGTTCGGAGCCGCTCGGCTTCTTTCAGGCGGCGTTCGTTGTCGGCCTGGATCAGCGCCGCTTCGCGTGCGGCCGCGGCGCGCGCCGTCTCGTCGGCCGCGCGGGTGCGCGACATCACGTAATAGCCGAGGACGCCGATCGTGAGGGCGACGCCTGCCAGCATGCCGCCGAGCACCAGGCCCCGGCTCGACGTGCGCGGCTCGTCCCCGGCGAGCGCCTCCTCGATATCGACCATCGAGCCGATCGAGCGGATCTCGTACAGCGACTGCTCTTTTTGGGCGCGCGACCATTCTTCGAGCCTTCGCAGGGCGTCCGCCATCTCGCCCACACGCCGGAAGCGGAGCCGCATGTCGCGCGCGCAGGCGAGCGCGAACCACTCGTCGAACGCCTTCGGAAGGTCGGGAACGATCTGGCTCGGCACGGGCATCGGCGCCGCGCACACCTTGAGCACGACGTCCCCGATTGCTTCGCCGTCGAACGGCACCTTGCCGCATGCGGCCACGAACGCGCACGCCCCGAGCGACCAGATATCGGAGGCCGGGCTCACGGGAGCGGACGCCGTGAGCGCCTCTGGGCTCATGAAAAGCGGCGTACCGAGCACCATGCCCGTCTTGGTCGTGCCGACGCCGCCCACGGTGTCCTCGTGCACGACCTTCGCGATGCCGAAGTCGAGCACCTTGACGATCCAACCGAATTTCACGGCGTCCGGATCCTTGGCGAGGAACACGTTGTCGGGCTTGAGGTCGCGATGCACGATGCCCGCGGCGTGCGCCTGCTCGAGCGCGCGGGCGACTTGCACGACGACCTCGACGACTTCCGCGAACGGCAGGCGACCGCGCGCGCGCAGCGCCTGCTCGAGCGATTCGCCCTCGAGGTACTCCATCACGATGAAGGGCTGGCCGGTCTCCGCGACGCCGGAGTCCATCACCGTCACGGCGTGGCGGCTCTTGATGCGCGCCGCGGCCCTCGCCTCCGTGTCGAACCGCCTCCGTACCTCTTCGCTCGTGAGGAGCTGGGGGTGAATGAACTTGATGGCGACGAGCTTGCCCAGGGTGACGTGGCGGCAGAGGTAGACGGCACCCATGCCGCCCGAGCCGAGGCGCCGGATGACCTCGTAGCGTTCCGCGACGATGCTTCCCTCGAGCGCGTTTTCCTCTGCCATCCGACGACCGAAGGCTAGGATACTACAGAGACCCACGCACCCATGCGGCTCTCCGTCGTCAGCTGGAACATCCATAAGGGCATCGGCGGCATGGATCGCCGCTACCGCATCGATCGGGTGGTCGGCGTGCTCGCAGAGCTGGCGCCCGACGTAGCCCTGCTCCAGGAGGTGACCGACGGCCTCCCGCGCGCCTCGTTTCACGACCAGGCGGAGCTGCTCGGCGAGGCGCTCGGCATGGAGCACGTCGCGTTCGGCCCCCAGCACCGCTTCGCGATCGGCGGGTACGGCAACGCCATCCTGAGCCGCTTCCCCATCACGCGCGTCGACGAGATCGATCTCACGATCGGGAGCCGCAAGCGCCGCGGGGCCCTCGGCGCTCACCTGCGGCTACGCGTGGGGAGCCACACGAAGAGCGTCGTGCTCTGGAACCTCCACCTGGGACTCGCGGGCTCGGAGCGCGGTCTCCAGCTCGAGCGCTTCCTCGAGTCC
Source organism: Polyangiaceae bacterium (assembly GCA_036274215.1). Lineage (GTDB taxonomy): Bacteria > Myxococcota_A > Polyangia > Polyangiales > Polyangiaceae > PMG-095. Next base: position 7,566 of record DASUGE010000190.1, read on the forward strand.
CCGGCCGTTGGACGCACCCACCAGCCGACCCCCGTGATCGTGGGCGGCGATCTCAACGACCTCTGGGGCTCGCTCGGGCCGCGATTTCTATTACCCGCAGGCTTCGTCCGCGTCGGTCGCCTCGAGAACACGTTTCCGGCGGCGATGCCGCTCAGGCCGCTCGACGGCATCTTCGTGCGCGGTGGCGTGCACGCCCACGCGTGCAACGCGCTCCGGAGCCCGCTCACCCGTCAGGCCTCCGATCACCTGCCGCTCTGCGCCAAGCTCGAGCTCGCTTCCGACCCTTGACGCCGGCGCCAGGGGCGGCCGATGGTTCTCCCCCACGGAGTCCCCGATGCCTGAGCTGAAGCCGCTCCTCACGCTGCCCGAGTGGCAGTCCGTCGAAAAACACGCCGAACGCCTCAAGAGCGCTTCGCTCCGACAGCTCTTCGCCGCTGACCCGCGGCGTGCGGAGCAATTCTCGCTCGATGCCGCCGGGATCCACCTCGATTATTCGAAGCACCTGCTCGATCGGCCGGCGTTCGACGCGCTCGTCGCGCTCGCCAAGGCCCGGGGTCTCGCGGCCCGCATCGAAGCGCTGTTCACGGGCGAAAAGCTCAACGTCACGGAGAATCGCGCCGTACTGCACGTGGCGCTCCGGGCTGCACCCAGCACCGATATCCGCGTCGACGGCAAGAACGTCGTCCCCGAGGTGCACGCCGTGCTCGAGCGCATGGCAGCCTTCGCGGAGCGCGTGCGGAGCGGCGCCTTCACGGGTCATACCGGCAAGCGCATCCGCCGCATCGTGAACATCGGCATCGGCGGCTCCGACCTCGGGCCCGCCATGGCCTACCTCGCCTTGCGCAGCGTGAGCGACCGGGCGCTCGAGCTCCGCTTCGTCTCGAACATCGACGCCAACGACTTCGCCGAAGCCGTGCGCGACGCGAACCCCGAGGAAACGCTGTTCGTCGTCTGCTCGAAGACGTTCACGACCCTCGAGACCCTCGAGAACGCGCAGACGGCGCGCGCCTGGTGCCTAGAGAAGCTGGGTGACGCGCAGGCGGTCGCAAAGCATTTCGTCGCCGTGTCGACGAACGGCGCCGAGGTCGCGAAATTCGGCATCGACACGGCGAACATGTTCGGCTTCTGGGACTGGGTCGGCGGCCGCTACTCGGTCGACTCCGCGATCGGGCTCTCCCTGATGCTCGCGATCGGCGGCGACGGCTTCCGCGAGTTTTTGGCCGGTTTCCGCGACCTCGACGAGCATTTCCGCAGCGCGCCCTTCGAGCAGAACCTGCCCGCGATCCTGGGACTCCTCGGCCTGTTCTACAACAACTTCTTCGGCGCGGAGACGCACGCCGTCCTGCCGTACGACCAGTACCTCGCCCGGTTCCCCGCCTACCTCCAGCAGCTCGACATGGAGAGCAACGGCAAGCGCGTGGACCTCGCAGGTCGGGTCGTCGACTACCAGACGGGCCCCGTCATCTGGGGCGAGCCCGGGACGAACGGTCAGCACGCATTCTATCAACTCATCCACCAGGGAACGAAGCTCATCCCCTGCGACTTCATCGGGTTTTCGAAGAGCGAGAACCCGATCGGCAAGCACCACGATCTCTTGATGGCGAACCTCTTCGCCCAGTCGGAGGCGCTTGCGTTCGGGAAGACGCCGGACGAGGTGCGCGCGGAAGGCGTTCCGGAGGCGCTCGTCGCCCACAAGACTTTCCCGGGAAATCGGCCTTCGAGCACGCTCTTGCTCGAGCGCATGAGCCCGCGCGCGTTAGGGCGCCTGATCGCGCTCTACGAGCACAAGGTGTTCGTCCAGGGCACGATTTGGGGCGTCAACTCCTTCGACCAGTGGGGCGTCGAGCTCGGCAAGGTGCTCGCGAAGAAGATCGCCGCCGAGATCGACAGCCCCACGGCACCCAATCTCGCGCACGATTCGTCGACCAACGCCCTCCTGCGCCGCTATCGCGCGGCGCAGGGTCGACCAAGCTGAGCACGCCGTAGCGGGTGCCCGGCGCGCGTGTTTCGTCGGTGTCAGGACGGCGCACGACGCCCGAGCAGCAGCGAAACCACGGCCAGGATCAGAAAGACGATGAAGAGGATCTTCGCGATCCCGACGGCGCTCGCGGCAAGGCCTCCAAAGCCGAAGATGGCAGCGATGAGCGCAATGATGAAGAAAACAGCAGCCCAGTGAAGCATGGTGTGTCTCGTCCTTTCCGTCGCCAGGACGGTGCAGGACGCGTGCCACGCTCAAACTGCGCCACTTTGCCTGAGAGCGAGGGACGACCGCAGGAGTCTAAGGGCTGGTTTTGTGGCTCCGCGAACCGATCCGATGATCAGGACTAAGCCGTAGGTTGGCGGGGCATTTCACACCGAGTCCCCGTCACGGCTGGGACAATCTGCCGCTGTCCACGGGCTCAGCGTCGAGCCTGCGGACGAGCTCTTCGACTCGCAGCATCGCCTGCAAGTCGTGCGTGCGACTGGCGTGATCCATGGCCGCGAACAGATGACTTTGTTCGGCGAGG
>DASUGE010000191.1:0-2358 GCA_036274215.1 Polyangiaceae bacterium
TGCGGACCGGCGCGTGCGTCGCGAATGCTCGATAACGAGCGGTTAGGTCTGCGAGGAGAAGGAGCGGACGACTTCGACTTCGGCGTGGGTCATTGAAGGGCTCCTTTCTCGTGCTGGGGTCCCCGATGAGGACGAAGCTCACGATGACGCGCTTGTCACGGCACGTCAAGCACCCTGCGCGCCTCGCGCGACCAAACTGCTATGCTCTACATCGACGAAAACGGCGCGCTGTTCGGACAGGTTTTCGAGCGACAATAGGCTCACTCGCGCTCCACGCCCGACCCTCGGCGCGCGGCGCCATCACGGCGCCGGCAGCCTGCTCGCGTCGATCGCCTTGACGACCAGCCTGTCCGGGCCCCCGTCGCCAATGAAGAACAAGCGGCGTCCGTCCGTCGCGAGGTCGCAGACCGTCGCACCGAGCCCCAGCGTCACGAGTGGGCGGGGGCGGCCGCCCGGTACGAGCTCGAAGATGCCCTCGACGTTGGCGCAGTAGACACGGTCGGCCACCGCGAGCGGCGAACAGACGAAGTCCGAGACGAGCACCTCCTCCTCGCGCAAGTCGGGCGAAAGGCGGCGCACCTCGCGCCCGTTGCCATCGTAGTAATAAATATCATGATGCGCCGCGAGCATGGAGGGCGAGCGGCCAGGGCGCGTGCTCGTCATCACCGGGGCGCCGCCTCGTGCTCGCACCGCTCCGATGCGCCACTCCGCCTCCGCCGGCCGCTCGACGAAGAAGATCCAGTCGTCGAGCATGGCGGCAGCATCGATCGACCCCGGCGACGCGTAGGCGGTCGAGGCGCGCTTGCCCGCGACGCTCCCGAGGGAGTAGCGGCCGTCCTCGGAGCGGGCGACCCACGCGATGTCGTCACCCGACGAGACGAAGAATTGTGGGCGCGCGGCGAGCACGGCAACGCGGTGGCTCTCGCCGCTCTGCTTCGAAGCCTCTCGCACGGCTCCTTCCGACCAGAACAAGAGCCCGTGCCGGGTGGCGCTCGCGCCGTACCCGAGCTCCACCTGCAACGTCGCCGGCTCTTGTCCGGGTGAAAACTTGTACGCCGCATGGCTCGTGAGCAGGTAGGCGGCGCCAGCGTCGACCGCGAGCGAGGCTTGGTAGGCCGATGTCGGAATCGAAAGCAGCGCCATGGGCTCGGCTCGCGGGGCGCTCGCGGAAGAAAGCGGCGGGCTTCGCGTCCCGCCGGTGTCCCTTGGAGGCGGAGCCGACCGCGGTGCGACCGCTGAGCCCGGTCGGGAGCCCGCGTCCTCCTGTGCTCGCGCCCTGTCGCACCCGCTCAGGCCCAGGGCCGCGCTGATCGTGACCAGGAGCGACCAAAATAAGGCAAACGGGATCACGGTGACGGAAACGTCATACTCAGGGGACTGCGCAGAATGGATCCCACGAAACGTGGCAGAGCGAATGGCCATCGGTACCTGCGGGCGCGGTGGGCTCCACTAGCGTGTCTCACCCTCGTTGCTTGCGGGGGAAGTGGCACCGAAGTGCCGAATCCGTCGCTCGAGCACGATGCCTCAGGGGCTGGCGGCACGGCAGGGAAGTCCATGACGGGCGGGACCGGTGGCGCAGGGGCACCGACGGCAGGACTCGGAGGCGGCGGCTCCACCGCAGCCGGGACGGGAGGCGGCGGTGCCACCGCTGGGTCGATGCAGGCGGGGGCGGGTGGCTCCGGTGCGACGGGTGGGTCGGCCGGAGGCTCCGCGGGCTCAGGGGCGAGCGCGACGGGTGGTGCCGGTGCGGCGGGTCGAGCCGGCGAGGCGGGCCTCGGTGGCGCGGAGAGCGGGGGAGCCGGGGGACGCGCGTCGATGGCCGGCGCGGCGGGTCGAGCCGGCGCCGCGGGAGCGGCGGGTGGCGGCCCTTATCAGCTCGAGTTCGTGGGGAACATCACGACGAGCGACAACGTCGATACGGACGGCAAGACGTTCTCGAAGCATTGGGATCAGATCACGCCGGAGAACGCCGGCAAGTGGGGGTCCGTGCAGTCGAGCGCGGGCGCGGCGTACAACTGGCGCACGCTCGATGCAATTTATGACTATACAGAGAAAGCGGGCATCGCCTTCAAGGAGCACGCGTTCGTCTGGGGCAGCCAGCAGCCGAGCGGCTCGATCGGCGAGGCGGACGTGAAGGCCTGGATGAAGGCCTTCTGCATGCGATACCCGAACGTCAAGGTGATCGACGTCGTGAACGAGCCGCCGCCGCACACGACGCCCTCCTACGCGAACGCGATCGGCGGCGGCACGAACGGCGACTGGAAGTGGATCACGAATTCGTTCGTGTGGGCGCGCGAAGCCTGTCCGAACGCGGTGCTGATCCTGAACGATTACAGCAACATCGAGTACAAGGAGCAC
>DASUGE010000192.1:0-10676 GCA_036274215.1 Polyangiaceae bacterium
GCCGCGTCTCGCGCCGGAGGAACTCGCGGTAGGCTTCGGCTGCGAGCCGACCGGCGCGCGCGTCGGCTCGTGCGGCCCGCACCTCGGCTGTCTGCGGGAACGACCCGATCGTCGTCGTGGGCAGCCGCGGTAGCGCGAACCGCTCGCGTTGGGCCGTTTGGCGCACGGTGAACGGCGATTGGCGCGAGAGGAGCTCGGGCCGCACGGCTTCGGCTCGCGCCCGCACGGCGGCGTTGCGCGTTCGAGTCGACGTCTGCCGGGCCGTGAGTGCGCTGCGCGAGGCCTTGAACGGAGGCGAATCGGGCCGGTGCTCGCCGGCGCTCCGCGCGAGGGCGACGACCTCTCCGAGCTTCTGACGGGCAAAGGCGCAAAAGGAGAGCAGCTCCACGTCGAGGCCATGCTCGCCTGCCAGATCGACGGGGGCGTGCAACAGCGAACAGGACGGAGCCACGACCACGCGTCCCGCTCCGAGTCGCGCAATCGCGCGTCTCACGAGCGCGTGAGCCCGGTCGAGATCCGCGCGCCAGACGTTGCGGCCGTCGACGACGCCGAGCGATAGCGTTTGGTGACTGGCGAGCCCTTCGACGACGGCGTCGAGCTGCTCCGGCGCCGTCGCGAGGTCGATGTGGAGAGAGTCGCACCCCGACGACGCAAAAAGCGTGACGCGGTCGGCCGCGCTCTCGAAGTAGGTCGTCACGGCCAGCCGCGGCCGCAGCTTGAGCCCACCGAGCCGCTGGAATGCTTCGACGAACGCCGCTCCCGTCCGCCCATCGAGATCCTGCACGAGGCACGGCTCGTCGAGCTGCACCTCCCCCACCCCTTCGGCGTGAAGCTTGGCGAAGAGCGCCTCGTAAACGGGGAGCAGGTCTGGGAGGAGCTCGAGCCGGTGCCGGCCCATGCCGCGGTACCGCGCCCATTTCGCGAGGATCAGGAACGAAACGGGCCCCAGAAGCACGGGACGGGTCTCGATCCCGAGCGCTCGAGCTTCGCCGAGCTCCGAGAGCGGCTTCGAAGCGTCGAGCGCGAACGACTGGTCCGGCTCGAGCTCCGGCACGATGTAGTGGTAGTTCGTGTCGAACCACTTGGTCATTTCGAGCGCCTCGAGGTCGATGCCGTGCGCGCCGTCCTGCAGTCCGCGCGCCATGGCGAAGTACCGCGCGAGCGGGTCGTCGATGCGCCGAAACCGCTCGGGCACTGCGCCGGCGAGCACGGCCGTATCGAGCACGTGATCGTACAGCGAGAAATCGTTGCTCGGCACGATGTCGATACCGGCGCCCTTCATCGAGCGCCAATGCTTCTGCCGGAGCTGGCGAGCGACGGCGGCGAGCTCCGCCGCGCCTGACTTTCCGGACCAATGGGACTCGAGAGCCCGCTTCAACTCCCTGTTCGCGCCGATGCGCGGATGACCGAGACAGCTCGAAAATACACTCATGGAATGCGCCTCCAGGATGCGAGCCCGGGAGCGCAGGCGGATCGGTGCCTTACGGCGTCTTTTTCGCCGTCCGGGGCCGACCTACCTGCCTACCCGCGAGGCTCGAGGTCGAACGGCGCGCGATGTTGCCGAGCGCCGTGTGCTGGCAGGTCTTCGGACTTTGCGAGCATTCCGGCCGGAGCCGGCTTCCTACCGTCCACCGCTTCCCGAGCCCGTTGGCCCAGTGCGCCGGTGAATTTCGTTCTCGCTTACCGCTGCGGGGCAGCCCCGGAATCGCACCGGGTTCCCTTTAGCCTGGGCAGGGGCCCAAGCACCAACACGGTGCGCACGATACGTCGCTCGACGCGGGAGCGTCAAGGGACGTTCGGGAGGCAAAGCGCCGAGCCGCTCGTCAGCCGCCGAGCGCCCGCCCCACGACCGCCTGCGCCTCGCTCACGAGCGTCTTCAGGTGCGCCTCGCTGACGAAGCTCTCCGCGTACACCTTGTAAATGTTCTCGGTGCCGCTCGGACGGGCCGCAAACCAGCCGTTCTTCGTCTTCACGACGAGACCGCCGATGGCGGCGCCGTTGCCCGGCGCCTGCGTGAGCTTCTGCGTGATGGGCTCACCCGCGAGCTCCGTGGCGGTCACGGCCTCGGGAGACAGCTTCTTGAGCGCGCTCTTCTGAGCGGGCGTCGCCGGCGCATCGACGCGGGTCGTGTACGGACGGCCGTAACGCTCGGCGAGCTCGTTGTAATAGCGCCCCGGATCCTTGCCGGTCTTGGCGGTGATTTCGGCAGCGAGCAGCGCCAGCAAAATCCCGTCCTTGTCCGTCGTCCACGGGCGGCCGTCGAAGCGCAGGAAGCTCGCGCCTGCGCTCTCCTCGCCGCCGAACCCGAGCGAGCCGTCGAAGAGACCCGGCATCAACCATTTGAACCCGACGGGCACCTCGAGCACCGAGCGACCGAGCCCCGCCGCGACGCGGGCGATGAGGGCGCTCGACACGACCGTCTTACCGACGGCCGCGGATTTGGACCAGCCGGTGCGCGTGCGGAACAGGTAGTCGATGGCGACCGCGAGGTAGTGATTGGGGTTCATCACGCCGGCGCCCGGCACGACGATGCCGTGGCGATCCGCGTCTGCGTCGTTCGCGAACGCGACGGCGTATTTGTCGGCGAGCTCGACGAGGCCGGCCATCGCATACGGGCTCGAGCAGTCCATGCGGATCTTGCCGTCGTGATCCAGGCGCATGAACGCGAACCGCGGGTCCACCTTCGGATTGACGATGGTGAGCGGTAGGCCGAAACGCTCGGCGATTCGCGGGTAATACTCGACGCTCGCGCCGCCGAGCGGATCGACGCCGATGGCGAGGCCGCTCTTCCGGATCGCCTCGAGGTCGAGAATGCTGGGGAGCTCCTCGATGTAGAGGCCGACGAAGTCGTAGGGGATCGTGGTGCCCGCGGCCAGCGCCTGCTTGTAGGGCATGCGCTTGACGTCGGCGCACCCGCCGCCGAGAAGCTCATTGGCGCGCTTTTCGATCCACTGGGTGGCGTCGGTGTCCGCCGGACCGCCTTCGGGCGGGTTGTATTTGATGCCGCCGTCTTCGGGCGGGTTGTGCGAGGGCGTGATGACGATGCCGTCGGCGAGCCCACTCGTTTTGCCGCGGTTGTATTCGAGGATGGCGAGCGAGATCGCGGGCGTCGGCGTGAAGCCTTCGCCCTCGGCGATGTGCGTCTCGACCCCGTTCGCCGCGAGCACCTCGAGCGCCGTTTGCTCCGCCGGAGCGGAGACAGCGTGCGTGTCCTTGCCGAGGAAGAGCGGGCCCGTCGTGCCCTGCTGCTTCCGGTACTCGCACACGGCCTGCGTGACCGCGAGGATGTGCCACTCGTTGAAGGCGGTGTGGAGCGGCGAGCCGCGGTGGCCGCTCGTGCCGAACGCGACGGCTTCGCCGGGTTTCTTCGGATCCGGGCGTTTGTCGCGGTACGCCGCGAGCAGTGCGTCGAGATCGACGAGAAAATCTTTCGGGGCAGGCTTACCGGCGAGCGGGTGGACCACGTCAGGATTCGTCCGATCGCGCCACCTTGGCGCGACCGGACGAGCCTAACTCACTCGGCCCGAGGTCGTGAGGGGAACGAATCCGAGCCTATTTCGGCGCCCAGCGACGTTTAGGCCGCCTTGACCGCGATCTGCTTCGGGCGCGTCTCCGCAGCCTTCGGCAAGGTCACCGTGAGGACACCGAGCTTGAGCTCCGCCGCGACCTTGTCCGCGTCGACCTTGGTCGGCAGCTCGAACGAACGCTCGTAGCGGTAGGAGGCCGCTTGCGTCTGCTCCTCACCTTCCTTGGCTTCCGGCTTGCGCTCGACCTTCAGCGTGACGGTGCTTCCGGTGACGCTGAGCTCGATTTCCTTCTCGCTGAACCCGGGTAGCTCGCTCCGCAGGATCCACGCCTCCTCGGTCTCTTCGAACGTCACGCGGGGAGCGAAGGCTTGCGGTCTTTCGAAGGCGTAGAGCAAGCGATCGAGGTCGCGCGACAGGCGCGGGAAATCACGGAAGCCGAGACTCGGGAAAACACCAAAATCGTTCCAACGGGTGAGCATGATCGAATCCTCCTTGTGCCGAGCGCAGGCCGAACACGGCTCGCCGCCGACCCAGCATGGGACGTGCGCGGACGCCGCGACGGAAGAAGCTCCGTGAAACCCTGGAGAAAGCGTGCTTTCCGCGAGAATTTCAGGCCGTCGTTCGGACAAGAGCCAAGCTAGGCACTCGATGAAGGTCGCGCAAGGGGGGCCGGTGGCGACCCGGAGCGGCTGAAGATCCGGCTGAAAAAGCCGATGATCCGCTCGGCGAGCACGTAGAAGGCGGGCACGACGTAGAGGCTCAGCGCGGTCGAGACCAAGAGTCCGCCAATCACGGCGACCGCCATCGGAACGCGCGTCTCCGAGCCTTCCCCGAGACCGAGCGCCGCCGGCACCGCCGCCATCAGCGTGGCGATCGACGTCATGAGAATGGGACGAAGGCGCACCGGCCCGGCCTCGCGCATGGCGCTCAGCGGATCGAGCCCGCGTTCGCGCAGGCGGTTCGCGTAGTCGACCAAAATGATCGAGTTCTTCTTCGCGATGCCCATCAGGAGCAGCACGCCGATCATCGAGAAGATGTTGATGGACTGGTGGGCCAACAGCAGGCCGAACGCGGCACCCGCGATCGAGAGCGGTAGGATCGTGAGCACCGTGATCGGGTGGAGCAGCGAGTTGAACTGCGCGGCCAGCACCATGAACGCCACGATAATGCCGAGCAAAAGCGCGAAAGTGAGGCTCTGCATCGACTCGCGGAAGGCGACGCTCGAGCCGCCGAGGACGATGCGAGTGCCGGCGGGCATGTGCTTGCCGATGCTCTCCACCGCCGCGAGCGCCTTGTCCTGCGAGCTCGTCGGGGCGACGTTGCCGTAGATGCTGATGGCGCGCTCGCGGTCGAGGCGCGTGATGGACTGCGCTGCGGGGTGCTCTTCCTTCTTGATCAGGCTCGCGAGCGGCACGAGCTCACCCCGCGGCGTGCGGAGCTTCAAGTGCTCGAGGCTCTCGGGACGCGAGCGCTGATCGGCAAGGAGCCGCACGCGCACGTCGACACGGCGACCGTCGGCGTTGAATTTGCCCGAGCGCGTGCCGCCGACGAGCACGTTGACCGCCTGCGCCACATCTTCGACCGAAAGCCCGAGGTCGCTGATGCGCGCCCGATCGGGGACGATGCGGAGCTCCGGCATGCCGAGCTGGTAGTCGGTGTCGAGATCGACGACGGTGCCGGTCTGCGTGAGGCGGCGCTTGGCCTCGTCGGCCGCGGCGATGAGCTTGTTCCAGTCGCTGCCGCGGACCGAGAACTCGACGGGGAAGCCGCGTTTGGCGCTGAAACCCTGCTGCGAGAGGTCCATCACGACGCCGCGCATGCCGGGGATTTGGTTGATCTGCTTGCGCAGGATCCCCATGAGCTCGTTCTGCGTCGTCGTGCGCTCGCGCTTGTCCTGCATGGTAATGAACATCATGCCGGTATTGACGGCGGCGCCGCTGCTGCTGCCGATCACGGCGAAGGAGCGCATGACTTCGGGGCGCGAGTTCACGATGCCCTCCGCCTTCTTCATGAGGCCGTCCATCTCTTCGAGGCTCGAGCCCACGGCGGATTGGAGGCGCACCATCAGGCGGCTTTGATCCTGGGACGGCACGAACTCACCCGGCAGCGAGCGGAAGGCCGAAACCGAGCCGCCGAGGAACACCAGCGTCGCGAGCAGCACGAGCGCCGGTCGCTTGAGCCCCCAGCCGAGCGTGCGCGCGTAGCCGCGGCGCAGGGCGTCGAACGCTGCGTCCACGCCACGCCCCACCCAGGAGCGGCCGCCTTCGTGCGCCTGCTTCTTCAAGAACTGCGCGCAACGCGCCGGCGCGAGCGTGATGGCTTCCACGTAGGAGAAGACCACCGACAAGGAGAGCGTCACGCCGAATTGGTAAAAGAATTTCCCGATGATCCCCTGCATGAAGATCACGGGCATGAAGATCGCGCAGATGGCGGCGGTGGCCGCGAGCGCGGCGAAGCGGATCTCGTGGGTACCCTCGATCGCGGCTTCTTCCGCGCCCTTGCCCTCTTCTCGGTGACGGAAAATGTTCTCCATCACCATGATGGCGTCGTCGACCACGATGCCGACCGCGAGAGCCATCGCGAGCAGGCTGAACGTGTTGAGCGTGAAGCCCATGAAGTAGATGACCGCGAGCGTCCCGAAGAGCGACATCGGGATCGCGAGCACGACGTTCATCGTGCTCGAGAACGACCCGAGGAACATCCAGCACACGAGGGCCGTGAGGATCACCGCGAGCCCGAGCTCGTGCTCGATGTCCGCCACGGACGCCTCGACGAACGACGACGAGTCGAACATCACGTCGGCCCGCATGCCTTCGGGCATGGCGCGGCGCACGTCTTCGAGCGCGTGCCGCACGGCCTTGGCGACGGCGACCGTGTTCGCGCCGCGCTGCTTCTTGATGCCGAGGCCCTGGGCCGTCTGGCCGCTCGCGCGCGCCGTGCTGCGGATGTCGGCGAAGCCGTCCTCCACGAGAGCTACGTCCGAGAGGTAGACGGGAGCCGTGCCGACGTTGCGCACGGTGATGCGGCGCAATTCAGCGAGATTCAGCGCCTCGCCGAGCACGCGCACGTCGATCTCGCGCCCCTCTCCTTCGATGCGCCCAGCGGGTAGCTCGACGTGCTCGCGCTGCAGGGCCGCAATGACGTCCGCGACGGCAACGCCGCGCTGGTCCATCTTCTTGGCGTCGAGCCACACGCGGACGTTGCGGTCCACGTAGCCGCCCATCATCACCTCGCCGACGCCCGGCACCGTCTGGAGCTTCTGCCGTACCTGGTAGCGCGCGTAATCGGTGATGAGCTGGCGCGTGAAGGGGCCCGAGACGGCGACCCACAGGATCGGCTGGTCTTCTGGGTTCGTTTTCGAGACGACGGGCGGATCGAGATCGCGCGGCAGCGTGCGCTGCGCTTGAGCGATCTTCGTCTGGACGTCCTGCAGCGCGAGGTCGACGTTCCGCGAGAGATCGAGCTCGACCGTGATCTGTGCGCTGCCCTGGCGCGAGGTTGCCGTAAGGGATTTTGCGCCTTCGACTTGCGCGAGCGCGTCCTCCAACACCTGGATGACGTCGTTTTCCATGACCTCCGGCGCCGCGCCTTCCCAGGTGACGTTCACGCTGATGGTCGGGAAATCGACGTCGGGCATCTGGCTCACGCCGATGCGCTGCACGGCGACGATGCCGAACACGATCGTCGCGAGCATGATCATCCAGGCCAAAACTGGCCGTTTGACGCACACCTCCGTGATGGTCACGGCGTCACCGCGCTCGGCGCGGCGGACGGTGCCGAGGCCGGCTTGGCGGCGCCGACCCGCACCTTGGCGCCCGCCTTGAGCGCTTCACCACCGCGCACGACGAGCGCATCGCCCGTCTTGAGTCCGCGGACGACCTCCACGAGGCCGTCCGGGGTGCGGAGCCCGAGCTCGAGGATCCGCTCGTGCGCGACATCGTTCTCGACGGTGAACGCAATGAAGCCGCGCTCGCTCGGTCGAATGGCCGTCTCGGGCACGGCCAAGGCCGCCTCGTTCACGCCCACGGGTACGGTAACCTCGGTGAAGGCGCCCGGGCGCAGCGCCGGATCCTCCTCGATTTCGCCGACGACCGGCACCATGCGGCTCGCGGCATCGGCCGAGCCCGCAATGAAGGTGAGCTTCGCGTGGTGCAGGGTAGCGTTGCCGCTCACCCGGAAATCGGCCCGCATGCCGAGCGACAGGCGACCCGCCTCCGCCTCGGTGACCTTGAAGCGCAAGAGCAGTGGATCACGCCGGATCAGCGTCGCGATCACCGTGCCGGGCTGCACGTATTGGCCCGTCTGGACGCTGCGCGTCTGAATCGAGCCGCTTTGTGGGGCCCGCAGGCGCGCGTCGCGCAGGTTCAGCGAAGCGAGCGCCAACGCGGCCTTCATCGACGACTCCTGGGCCAGGGCCGTCGCGAGCTTCGTTTGCCAGGTTGCGACCTCGGCTCCCGTGGAGAGCCCCTCGGCCGCGAGCTTCTGCGCGCGCTCGAGCTCGCGCTCCGCTTCGCTCTTCGCGGCTTGCGTGCTCGCGAGCGACGCCTGCGCCGACGTGACGGCGAGCTGAAAGCGCTGCGGCTCGATCTCGGCGAGGAGCGCCCCCGCCTTAACGGTGTCGCCCTCCTTGAAGTGCATCCGCTCGAGCACGCCCGCGACGCGCGCCGTCACCTGTACGTTCTCGAACGCATCGACCGACCCGACGGCCGTCACCGTGTAGTCGACTCGCCGCGGGGCGACGGACCGCACCTCCACCGGGAAGACGACCTCTGCCGGCCTGCGCACCTGCTGCTCCTGTGTCGCACTCGTGCGGTTACAGCCCAGGCCGCTCAGAACGAGGCAGGCGAGAAGCGCGACCTGCCTCGCAGGCGAGGGGCGACAAGGCACTGATGTCACGAGGAAAAACCCGGCGGAGAAAGCACACTGTGGCACGCCGCCTAGGGCATGGGGCGAGAAGGCCCCCGCGTCGATACTTTTGCGGGTCCGGTTACTACTCCCCGCCGACTTCGCTAAGGGGTCGGGACGTCACGCTTTAGGATCGAAGATCGTTGGATTTTAGCGCCCTGCCGGGTTGAGCGAAGCGCCGATGGATGGCAGAGTTCCGCTGGCTCAATGGCCCACGGTGACGCCGCCAGCGACGACGATTCCACCGTGGACCTTCGACCCGAGGATGTGGCGACCGCGGGTCAGGCGCAGACGACCCACCGTCGACCGAAGACGCCGGCACCGTCCGCAGGGATCGACGTCCCGATGGACGACTTCATGGAGCCGCCACCGACGAGCCAGCCGCTCGGCAGTCAGCCCGCGAGCGACCCGTACCTCGGTCGTGTCATCGCCGAGCGCTACTTGGTGGAGCGGCTGCTCGGCGTCGGCTCGATGGGCCTCGTTTACCGCTGCCGTCATACGGTTCTCGACAAGACGGTCGCGCTCAAGATCATCCGCCAGGATCTCGCGCAGGACGAAGAGACGGTCGGGCGCTTCGTAACGGAAGCGCGCGCCGCATCGGCCATCGGTAGCAAGCACATCGTGGAGGTGCTCGACTTCGGCAGCCTCCCCGACGGCGCGAGCTACATCGTGATGGAGTACCTCGAGGGCCTGACGCTCGGGGAAGCGTTGGACGCGCCCGGCGGCCTCTCCGTCGGCGACGCGCTCGACATCGGCATCCAGATCACGCAAGCGCTCGCCGCGGCGCATGCCATCGGCGTCATTCACCGCGATCTGAAGCCCGACAACGTGTTCCTGCTGCAGAGCGAGCACGGCTGGTTCGCGAAGATCCTCGATTTCGGCATCGCCAAGGTGATGCACGGCGGACAAAAGCTCACCGTGGCGGGCTCCGTCATCGGCACGCCGCACTACATGTCGCCCGAGCAGGCGACGGGCGGGCGCACCGACGAGCGAACGGACATCTACGCGCTCGGCGTCATCCTCTACGAGATGTGCTGCGGCAAGGTGCCGTTCGATGCGGAGAACCCGCTCGCCGTGATCTCGATGCAGGTGACGGACGAGCCCGCGCCGCTGCGCAAGCGGATGCCCCCCGGCCGCCAGCTCCCGCAAGGCCTCGATCTCGTCGTTCACAAGTGCCTCGCGAAAGACCCGGAAGAGCGCTTCTCCAAGATGGACGACGTGCGCGCGGCGCTCGAGCGCATCGCGGGCGGCGGCGTGCCCCTCGTTGCGCCCCCCTCGAGCACGGAAACGAACACGGATTCGTACGCCGACGAGCTCCACCACGACACGGACTTCCGCGAGCTCCACGCGGGCGGCCGGCGCCGGCGCTGGATCGGGCGCGGCGCGCTGATGTTGCTCATGGCCGGCGTCGCCGGCGGGGCGTTCCTCTTCCTGCGCCCGCACATCGCCGAACACGTGCCGAAATCGATTCCGGCCAGCGTCGCGCAGGTCCTCGCGCCCGAGCCTGCAGCGTCCGCGGCTGCGCTCGCCCCTCCCGCTGCTTCAGCCGCCGCACCCGCCGCGGATCTGATTCACGTTGCGCTGATCCTCTTCCCGCTGAACTCGCACGCGTTCGACGGCACGAAGGATCTCGGGATGATGCCGATCACCATCGACATCAAGCCCGGCGAGACCAAGCTCATCAACGTCGTCCGCAAGGGCTACGTGACGCGCCCGCTCAAGCTCGACGGCTCGAAGACGCGCGTCGTCGTCGGCCTCGTCTCGGAGACGCAGGCGGCGAAGCACAAGGGCCAGAACCAGGCCGAGGCGGAAGCTGAAGCAGACCGCGCGGCAGAGCACGCGGCGGCCGACGACGCGACGGAAGAGGTGACGCCCATGCCGGAGGAAGCCGAAGCGGCCGCGCCGGCGGCGGCGAAGGCGGGTGGCAGGCCCGGAGCGAAGGCGGTGGCGAAAGCGGACGGAGCGGAGCCCGCGTCGAAACCCGCGGCCCGACCGCGTGGCAAGACCCCGCTCGCGCCGAATCCGTTCGGGGATTGAGCCCCAGCGCCTGGACGGTGGGCCGAGCGGGCCCGGTGTCTTGACAGTGTGCCCTCAGGGAGGTAAACCGCCCGCTCTTTTGCGGGAGTAACTCAGCGGTAGAGTGCCACCTTGCCAAGGTGGACGTCGAGAGTTCGAATCTCTTCTCCCGCTCTACAAAAGCCGGCCCAGCGATGGGCCGGCTTTTGCGTTCCATGTCGCGCACTT
>DASUGE010000193.1:0-2797 GCA_036274215.1 Polyangiaceae bacterium
ACGGCTCCCATGCCGCCTCGGCCGAGCACGCGCTCGATTCTGTACTTACCGGCAACGACGCTGCCGATGAGGCTGTCGAGGTCGTCGTTCGTCGGGCTCGGGCTCTGCATCGGCGCGGGGCGGCCGCGGACCGCCTCTACCCGCCGAGCTTAGCAGACGCGGGGTTTCGACCCCGTGACGCCTGGGGCTAGCGCTTTGCAGCGGCTTTCGCAGCTGGCGCGGCCTTGGCGGCCGGTCCGAGCTTGGCGGCGGCCGCGGCGAGCCGCGACGTGATGCGCGCGGAGTGCTTGCCCGTGACGACGCCCTTCTGCGCGGCTCGAGCGAGCGCGCTCTCGGCCTCTTTGACGAGCGCAGGGACGAGCTTTGCATTGCCGGCGCGCAGAGCTTCGCGAGCTTGCTTGACGACGGTGCGGACGGTGCTGCGCTGGGCGCGCTTGCGCTCCGTGCGAACGATGCGCTGACGATTTCGTTTCTCGGCGGAAGCGTGATTGGCCATGAGATTTAGCCGGCCTTCTTCTGGGTTTGGGGCGAGCGCTTCGCGTCGGGCGCGGTCGGGTCGTAACCGTCCGGATGAATGGGGAACTTCGGGGTGCTCGCGCGCGCTTCCGCGCTCTTGCGTGAGCGGCCTGCGCGGCCGTTGCGAATGCTGCGCCGTCGCTCGGACTGTCGAGTGGAAGAAACCATGATCAAAGGCTCGGGGGGCCGGGACTATGAGCGGACCCTCGAACCTTGTCAAACCGAGCTATTTCGAGGGCATTCGTAGGTTCGATGGTCGCCGGGCGAAGCCCCGGCCGGCAAGGCCTAGCAGACTTGGAGGAACAGATCACAATGGTCGAAGGCCGGAACCAGCCCCACGACAAACCGGCGAAACCGGCGCCCCTTCATCATGGCGGCCTTACGGTCACGCCTAGGCTGAAACTCGAGGCCGCGAAGGGCTGAACGCGGGCCTTCTTGAGGGCGGATTCGATGCAGGCCGCGGCGGGCGTTCCGGCCGCGGGACCCCCGACCGACACGCCCTCGACCTGTCCGTCGGAGGAGAACGTGATCTGGGCGCTCGACGGCTGCGGGTGGCCGGCGACGCACGCACGCGCCGCACCGAGGACGGCTCCGACGGCCGCTTGAGCAGCGCCGGCCGAAGGTCGCTCGGTCATGCCGCCGGCGCTCGAGAGCTCGGCTGGCCGAAGCTTCGTGTCGCCCGGGTGCGGCGCACCGCTCGGCGCCGGCTTCGGCCCCGGCTTTTCCTCGTCGAGCACGATCTTTTCGGCGACCACTTTGCCGCCTGCCGCAGGCGCGGGAGCGGGCGGCGTGCTCTCCGGCTTTGCTCCGGCACCGGGCTTGGTGTCGGCGCGCGGCGCCGGTTTTTGCGTGAGGCTTTCGAGCGTGCTCGGTTCGAGCTTCGCTTCGGGGGCAGCCGCGGCTTCCGGCGTGGCCGGCCGCGTTGCCACGGGCCTGAGCGCGGGCTCCGGCGCGGCAGCGGGTGCGATCGCCTTTGCCTCGTGCTGCTCGGCAACGGCGACCGGCTGCGATTCGGAGTGTTGGCTGCGCAGGTACAAACCGAAGCCCGCCGCGAGGCCGACGGCGCCAATCACGATGCCGACCCAGGGACCGCGGAGCACGTCGCCGCTCTCCGACTTTTGCGCTTGTTGCGAGAGGCGCGCCGGCGGCACCGTCGGCACTTGTCGCGACGAAGGGGCTGGCGGTGGCACGCTCGCAGGCGGTCGCACCGAGTGCACGCGTTGAGCAATCTGCTCGCCTTGAGCGCGCGACTGCGTCGCGACGGCGAGCGATTCCCTCGCGATGCTCGCGTGTTCCTTCGCACCACGCTTCGCGATGCTCGCGCGCGCGAGATCGGCGAGGCTGACGCCTTCGCGCGGCGAAGGCGGGGGCTCGTCCGAGGCAGCGGGCTCCGACGCTGCGTCGATTTCTTCGGGCTCCTCTTTTGCGGCGGGCGGGGCGGCGGCTGCCTGCGCTTCTGCCGGTATCCCCGCCTCTGGAGCACTCGACCAGTCGTCGTCGACTTCTTCGGTGCTTTCCGGCCCGATCGAAATAGCGGGACCGTGCTCCGACCCTTCCTCCGCCGTCGCGGGCAGCGGAGCGTCGAAGAGGGCGACGTTCTCCAGTGGCTGGTTTTTGACGGCCCCGTCGATGCGCTCGGCGAAGCCGTCCCAGTCCGGCTCACGGAGCGTTAGACCCGAGAGCGCCGCCTCGGCGCGCTTCACGAGATCGCGTTCACTATCTTCGGTCATGCTTCCTCGCTCTCGTGGCCGCGCTCCGCCAGAAACGATCGGAGCTTCCGGCGCGCTTCGTGAACGCGCCAGGCGATCGTTCCTTCGGGACAACCGAGCACTTCGGCTGCCTCCGCGTGCGAGAGCCCGTCGATGCCGACGAGAATCAGCGTCGTCCTGAGCGTCTCGCTCAAGCTGTCGAGGCCGGCGGCGAGCGCGAGCGCGAGCTCGCGGTCGGCGGTGAGCTCGGCCGGATCGGCGTGGCTACCGCGGGTCTCGACGAGCAGACCTTCGATGCGCGGATCGTCCGGCGACGAATTGCGCGACGACTTTCTGGCGCGGATGGCGTTCAAGGAGAGGTTCACGCAGATGCGGTAGATCCAGGTGAACGGCTCGCTCCGGCCGTCGAAACGAGCAAGCGCCCCGTACGCCCGGACGAACGTTTCCTGCGTTACGTCCTCCGCTTCGGCAGGGCTGCGCAGAAGGTGCGCGGCCAACCGATAGATACGCTTTTGATGTCGGCGGACGAGCGACCCAAAGGACTCGGCATCGCCGCCGCGCGCCGCCTCCAC
>DASUGE010000194.1:0-9191 GCA_036274215.1 Polyangiaceae bacterium
CTGCGCAGGCGCCGAGCAGCGCGGCTTTCATGCTCTCGCCCGCGAGCAGCCGCTCCACGAAGTCGGCGGCGAGCGGCGTTAGCTCGAGGTAGCGCACGTCGTGCTCGGCGTCGCGGTACGCGAAGAGCGCGGTTGGCTCGCGCAACGGCTCGCTCCGATCGTCTTCGCTCGCCGGCAGGCGGTGCACGGCGAACGCGTAGCGGACGACCCGCGCGGCTTCGATGAAGGCGAGGGGCCGCTCGGCGTCGAGCGCGCCGAGTTCGCGCGGGGCGACGGCCTCGCCGAGCGAAGCGATCACGATCTCGAGCGCTTCGTGCCGCGCGAGGTCGTGCGCCCAGGCGGGCACGCGCGGGTCCGCTTCCCAGAGCGGGGCCGCGAAATCGAGGAGCTCCGTCGTCACGTCGCGCAGGTAGTGGGTGCGCGGCCCGCGCTCCGCGAGGAAGCGGTCGAAGGTCTCGTCGAAGAGCGGCCCGAGCCGCGCCATCGTGCGCGGGATCGCGAGCGCGACCGCGTTCCGTAGCGTGCTTCGTACGAGCTTTCGGTAGACGAGAAAGCGCTCGTGCGCGGCCTCGATCGCCGCGCGCTCTTCCGGCTCGAGCGCGTGACGCGCCAAGAGCGCTCCCAGATCCTTCGGCTCGATCGGCGGCCCCAGCACGAGCTCGGCGAGCGCGCTCTCAAGCCCTGCTTGCATCGGCCTCCACGGGGCGCGCCGCGGCGCCCAGGCGGGGCGCCTGCCACGCGCGCTCGCACACCGCTCGAATTGCGCGGACCTCGGCGACGAGCTCGGCGAGCGGCGGGACGTCGTTGTCGCGCTCGAGCAACACCGGCACGGGTCCCGTGCGCACGAGCGTTTGCTCGAGCAACGAGAGCACCGGCTCCGCCACCTTCGCGCCGTGCGTGTCGAGAATGAGCCCCGACGGCGTGTGCGTGTGCCCTGCGACGTGAACCTCGACGACGCGCTCGAGCGGAAAGGCAGAGAGCGCGCGCTCGGCGTCGAAGCCATGGTTCTTCGCGTTGACGTAGACGTTGTTCACGTCGAAGAGGAGACCCGCGCGCGTGCGCTCGAAGAGCTCGCCCATGAAGTCGCCTTCGGAGAGCTCGGCCGGGCCGGGCAGCGCGTAGTAGGTGATGTTCTCGACGGCGACGGGACGCCCGAGCGTTTCCGCGAGCGCCTCCAGCCGCTCGGCGACGCGCCGTGCGGTGTCACGGGTGAAGGGCAGCGGCAAGAGCTCGTGGAAGGCGCGCGCTCCGGCGCTCGTGAACGCGAGGTGATCCGAGTGCCACGGCGTGCGGAGCCGCTCCACCTCGTTCGTGAGCTCGGCGAGGTACTCCGTGTCCGGCGGCGCGTGCGCGCCGAGCGACAGCGTGAGCCCGTGCGTGACGAGAGGATAGCGAGCGAGCACGCGCTCGAGCGCGGCGGGATAGTAGCCGCCGCGTCGCATGTAGTTTTCGGGCGATACCTCGAAGAAATCGAGCGCGAGCGGCGGCCCGTCGAGCACCTCCTCCAGGAACTCCCAGCGCAGGCCGAGCCCGACGCCGTTCGGCAACGCGCGTCGGTCTTCGTTCATCGGCGGGCTCGTGCAGAGCGTGCGCTCAGCCGCACGTCCCCGGGCCGCAACCGGCTTTGGCGCCGGCGGCCTTCTTCTTCGGCGCGGCTTTCGGCGCGGCGGCGTCGGCGGGCTTGTCTTCCGTCTTCGGTGGAGTCGCGTCGGCGGCTGCCGTCGTCGCGGGTGCCGCGGGGGCCGCCGGTGCGGCGGTCGTGCTCGCCGGCGCGGCCGCGGCGTCGGCTGCTGCGGGCGCGGCCGGTGCGGGCTCGGCTGCCGCCGGAACCTCCTGTGCGGCAACCGGGCTCTGCGCGGGCTCGGCGGGGGCTCCGCCGCATGCGACGAGTCCGGCCGCTGCGAATGCGGTGACGATGGCTTCAACGGTGAGCGTCTTCTGCATGGGTCACTCCTTCGGCGAGGGGCGAGCTTAGCGCTCGCTCCGCCGGATTGGGTATGCCGCGCCAGGTCCCTCGGTTTCCGGCCCCGGGGCACTGTTCTCGGGGTCAGCGCTGCGGCGTGACTTTGAGCTCGAAGCTCACTTTTGCCTCACGGCCGACGCTATCCACGAGGACGGACTGAGCTGTCGAGACCTGTGCCCCGCGGCCGTCGCGCGGGCGAATTTCGTGGGTCCCAAGCCCTACTACGAGCGGCCGCCGCGATCGGATCAGTAGCTCGGCGGGGGGAGCGCTCGGCTCCGGCGCGGGGACCAGGATGAGCGTCACCTCCGCGCTCTCGGCGGCACGGATGCCGTGCAGGCTGAGGTCGCCCTTCACGGCCCATTGGCTCACGAGCTCGCGACGGCGCGTTGCGCGCGCCTCGCTCGGTGCGACGACGAGGTGCCCGGCGTCGAGGCTCGTGATCTCGAACAGCGCCCGGCGCACCGTGTCGCGCCGCTCGGCCGCCGTGCCGACGCCGAGCTCGAGCCAGTCGAGGGCGCGTCCCGTGTTGGGCCCGTCGACGAGACCGTCGCTGCCCGTGAGCTCGAGCGTCGTGAGATCGAACGCGACGCGGCCCGTCGTGTGCGAGAGATCGTCGAGGTCGACGTCGAGCTCGCCGCTACCGCCCGAGAGCTTGCCCTTGGGCGTCGCTCGTTTGCCGGGTAGCTCGAAGTCTATGCGGCTCGACACGAGCCGATACGTCAGGCGCCGCACGAGCGGGCTCGCCGAAGCGGAGGCGCGCGCCGAGGCGAGCCACGGCTCCGTGCGCTCCGGCGGGCGCTTCTGGTTCCGGCATCCGGCCAGCGCGACGAGCGCGACGACGACGAGCGCGACGAAGGCAGGGCGCTTCACCGCCACACTCCGACGGCGACGCCCCAGCTCAGGTAATCGCGCGCCGCATCGAACGCGCCCGTGACCCGCCACCAGGTGCGCTCGGGGAACGTCCCGAACACGTCCCACGGCAAGAGCTTCACGTCGGCACCGAGCGTCGCGTGGCTGCGCCCGCCGTCGGCGTTGGCGCTGAAGCGCGTCGGCTCGAAGTAGAACCCCGCGCGCGCCTGCACCCAGTGCGGCACCGGCTCCATCTCGACCGCGAAGCGCGGTGAGACCGAGATCTGCTGCCCGGAGCGCTGCACGGTGCGGTCCAAGAAGCCTTCGATGCCGACGCCCTGCGGCACCGTGCCCGTGAGGAGGAGCGAGCTCATGAGGAGCGCGTGGAAGCGTGGCATTGCTTCGTAGCGGGCGCGAAGCTGCTTTCGAACGTCGCGCTCGGCGCGCTCGAGCTCCAGCTTCTCGAGCGCCGTTTCCGCGGCGTCCGTCGCGGTGAGGACGCGCTCGAGCTCGGCGAGGTCGCAGCGCCCCTCGCGCCGCGCCTGGTCGAGGGCTTCGCGCGTGCGGCGCGTGCGCTCGCGCGCCTGCCACGCGAGGTAGCGCTTCTTGTGGGCGAGGAGCTCGCTCGGGCTCACCCAACGCGGGTTCAGCGGCCGGCGGCCGAGCTGCACGGCGGTGCCGAAGCTCAGATCCCACGGCAGGGTCAGGCGGGTCGGCAGCCATAGCTCGTTCGGCAAGCCCGCAAATAACACCCGGCCGGACGTCTCCGCGGAAACGGCCGTACGGACGGCGCCCCCGACGCGCACGCGCTCGCCGTTCGGGCGCCAGATGAAGCCGGTCTCGATCCCGACGCCGGTCGTATTGAGCGAATCTTTGCCGCTCGACAGGATCGTCTGGCGCGTGCTCACGTTGAGCGTCACGACGCGGGCTCCCACGCCCACGACGAGCTGATCGTCGGCGAACGAGTAGGCCGCGAGGAAGTGGTTCTGCATGATCTGCGCGGTGAGCTCGTTCTTCGGATCACTCGGCTGACCGGGGCGCTTCAAGCTGTATTGCTGGAGATCCGCCGTCACGCCGAAGCCCCAGCGGTCGATCTGCAGGTTGAACGCGCCGTTCAGGAACACGTAGAGCTTGTTGCCGGCGCTCACGTGGGTGCGGCTCGGCGCGCCGTCCTTGCCGTCGGGGTTTGCCGTGCCGGAATTGAAGAAATCTCCCGAGCGCCCGAGGCCGCCGGGGAACGTGAGGCTCGCGCCGAGCTCGAAATCGACGTCGGAGTACGAGTAGGGAACCCGCACGGCGGGGGACGCCGGATTCTGCGTGTCGCCGTCGATGCCGTCCGCCATCGCAACGAAGGTGCCCGCGAGGCCCACCACGCGGGTTCCCGCGAGCACGGGCCCCTGGGTGAGGTCGATCGAGTACTGGTTGGTGACGAGCGGTTGACCTTCGGCGGCGAGCGGCTGTGCTAGAGCAGCCCGCGCGAAAAGCGCGAGCGAAAGCCCGACAGCTTTTCCGACGGACCGGGCCGAACGCATGCGCGCGCCTACCACGGCCCCGAGGCCACGAGTATAGTCGAGCCCGGCAGAGCCCAGCACCTCTTCCCCCGAACGAGAATGCCCTATCACGCGGAATTTCGCTGCTTCAACGGTTGCGAGGGATCATACCCGGTCACTCAACCGATCTATCGCTGTCCGAAGTGCGACGGCTTGCTCACGGTCGTTCACGACGTCGACGCGCTCGCCGACCGCAGCGGTCCGGTCTGGATGAAGCTCTTCGACGAGCGCTACCGCCAAAACGCTTGGCCCTACGGCTCCGGCGTGTGGGGCAAGCGCGAGTGGGTGATGCCGCAGATGCCCGACGACACCATCGTGTCGATGTACGAGGGGTGCACGAACCTTTTCTGGGCGGAGCGCTACGGCAAGCAGATTGGGCTCGACGAAGTCTGGGTCAAGCTCTGCGGCAACAGCCATTCCGGATCCTTCAAGGATCTCGGCATGACGGTCCTCGTGAGCGTCGTGCAGATGGCGATTCAGCAGGGCCTGAAGGTGAAGGCCATCGCGTGCGCCTCGACCGGCGACACGAGCGCTTCGCTCGCGGCCTACGGCGCTGCGGCGGGGCTACCGGTCGTCGTGCTGCTCCCCTACGGCAAGATCTCGACGGCGCAGCTCGTGCAGCCGCTCGCGCACGGCGCGCTCGTGCTCGGCCTCGATACGGATTTCGACGGCTGCATGACCATCGTTCAACAGCTCGCGGCCGAGGGGATCGTCTACCTCGCGAACTCGATGAACCCGCTACGCATCGAGGGCCAGAAGACGGTCGCGATCGAGATCGTGCAGCAGTTCGACTGGCAGGTGCCGGATTGGGTGATTTTGCCGTCCGGCAATCTCGGCAACGCTTCCGCGCTCTATGCCGGCTTCAAGCTGCTCAAGGACCTCGGCATCATCGCGCGCTTTCCGCGCCTCGTGGTGGCGCAGGCCGAGAACGCGAACCCGCTCTACCGCGCGTGGAGCCAGGGTAGGCGCACGGTCGATGCGATCCAGGCGAAGCCGACGCTAGCGACGGCCATCCAGATCGGCAACCCCGTGAGCGCGCCGCGGGCCATCCAGGCCCTCGAAGCGATGAACGGCATCGTCGAGCAAGCGAGCGAGCAAGAGCTCTGCGACGCGGCCGCGCGCGCCGACCGCACGGGCATGTACACCTGCCCTCATACCGCCGTGGGCCTCGCCGTCCTGCAAAAGCTCATCGACCGCGGCACGATCCAGCGCGGGGAGCGCGTCGTCTGCGTCTCGACCGCTGCCGGGCTCAAGTTCACCGAGTTCAAGGTCCGCTATCACGACTCGGCGATCGCGGGCATCAAGGCCGAGCTCGCGAACCCGCCCGTGATGCTCAAGCCCGACTACGGTCAGGTCGTCGACGCGATCAGCAAGCGCTTCTCCTAAAAGCGTCAATCCCGACCCCGCAGCCGTTGCCGCGAGGTCGGGAAGGGTCGGGCTGCTACGTGGCCCTTACTCGCTTGCCGTTTCGATGAAGCTCTTGCCCTGGCAGGCCATGAACGTCACCGAGCCGTTCGCCGGCAGCCCGTCGCCGACGAAGCGCAGGCTCCTCCGGTCCGTGGCCGGGCAAGCCTTCACGAGCTCCGGATCCCCGAAGCCCTGCGCCGGATCGACGTAGCAGTAGCCGTACGTCGAGCCGTCCTCGTGGCCGTTTTGGCACGCCGTCAGCTCGGGCCCTTGCAGCGACTCGACCCGGCACATGCAGTAGTCGTTGCACGACGTTCCCGTGCCAGCGCCGCAGTGTTTCTCGAGCGCCAGCTGGTCGCGCACGGCGCCCCGCAGCTTGTCCTCGTCGGCGGCGAGCGGTAGCCGCCCGTGCGTCGGATCGCAGCCGCAGGCCTCACCGGAGCTCGGGACGGCTTCCACCACGGAGCAGGGGACTTGGCCGAACCCGTCTGCCTTGGGATCCGTCCCGACGGGCAGCGGACGTGGCAGACACTGCTGCGCGAGCCGCGACTTGAAGATCTCGGCCATCGCCGCGATCGCCGGGTTGTATCCGTAGGAGGGATCCGCCTCGGGCGCGAGCTCTGCCGCGGGCGCGGTGTTCTTCGGGCAGATGCTGGCCACGATGCCGTTTTCGCCGACTCCGCGCAGCACCGCGAGCTCACGCAGGCCGGGATACGCCTTGGCCGCGACCTGAACGCCACCCGTGTCCGGGCCGCTTTCGTAGCGACAGAGCGGCCGGTTGTAGTCGCGATAGTCCGAGGTGCAGTCGCACGAGTCGTCGTTCGCGTCCGTGCAGGGCCGCTCCTTCATGAGCGGGAAGGTGCACGCGTACTGGAGGTCATCCTTGCCCACGATGTTCTGCTCGTGGCCGTTGATGGGGTTCATCCTCTCGCCCGCGGCGTCGGGCGGTGCCAGTTTGGCTCCGGTGATCGGGTTTTCGCCCGTGCGGGGCGCGATCGATTCGCGCATCAGCGGGTCGCTCGGCCCGTTCGCACCGCCGAGGATCACGTCCCAGCGCCCTTCCTTCAGGAGCTCCGAAGCATTCAGGTAGGTGAGGTTTCGACCCGAGAGGCTGTCGGGGGTCGCGAGGTCCTGCCACGGCACGCCCACGATGCCCGTGAGCAGCACGAGGTTCGGGCTGCGCGGCGGCTTGCCGTCGGCCGCCGCGAAGATCGGATTTTGCACGAGCTTGCCGGCGCGATTCGGCACCATGCTCTTCGTGAGGCCGTCCACGTAGCGGCTCGTCGGGTGCAGCAGATCCAGGCCGAAACGCCGCTTTTGATCGAAGCAGCGCAGGTGGGGTGAGTCGTCTCGAGCCGGAACGGTCGCGTAGCTGCCGTTGCCCTTCGAGCATTCGGCGTCGCTCGCGTTCGGCGTGCAACCGCTCGGCGCTTCGGTCGCGCAGCTGTGGCAGCAGCGGTCGTCCGGATTGTCGGCGCAAGCTGCCGAGGCATGCGGCATCGATACCGTCTGCGACGCGGCGAGCCAACCTTGCGTGCCGTCGTCGTCGACGAGCGAGCAGTCGTTCTCGTCGGTCAGCATCACGATGCTGAGCAGCGAGTCGGGGCGCAGGAAGGCCTTGCGCTGCGCGAGCACCGTCTCGTTCACGGGACCGCGGGTCGCCACGACGGGTTGGCCCGGGCCGGCGCTCGCGGCCGTCACGTTCTGAGGCGGCTCCGGATCGACGAGGAAGCGGTACCAGGCCTCGAGCGAGCCCTCGTAACCGCAGCCCGACTCGCCGGCCTTCGTGACGTGATCACGGAAGTTTTCGGTCAGGTGCTCCAGATCGTTCTCGCCGGGCGGCGTGTTCTTGGTGCCGGTCGGATCCCAGGCGAGGAAGCCGCTGTCGTTCCAGGAGACGATCTGGCCGCGAACGGCTGGATTTGCCGTCGGGACGAGCTCGGCGCGATCGTCCGGCGTGCGGCCCGCGAGCGGGTCGTTCGAGTCGGGTTGGCACTCCGAGCCGCCGTAGCCGCCGAGGCTCGAGGTGATGACACCGAGGTGGATGTCCTTCACCGGGTTGAACTCGGGGTTGCCGCGCTCGCAGTGACCGTTCACGTCGGAGACGCCCATCGGTTTGCCGTCGTCGCCGATGCAGGTCGGCGTCACGAGGCGCTTCACGAGGACGGGCACCGCTTGCGCGAGGATGTCCTGCTTGTCGGCCATCGACAGCGAGTTGTCGATCATGAAGAGCATGTCGACCTTGTCGACAGCGCGGTTTGCGATCGTCGAGACGAAGACGTTGGTCGTGTTCGGCTGCACCGGGGTGACGGGACGTTCGAGGCATCCCCCCGCTGCAAGCGCGAGCACCGGCACGACGCTCGTGAGAGCGCACGTGACGAAGTGTGTGCTTTTACGCGTTGCATGTTGCTGTGACATGCCGAGACACATCGCAAGCGACGTGCCAGCGCGATCGCCTCGAAATGAGGCCGATCCAGGCACGGCCTCATGCCAATCGCGTTGGCGACGCGCGACAGTGCCAACAGAGGTTGGCGCTCGCGCCCTTTTCAAGGGGGCCTTGCCCCCCGCGGCTCGCTTCGCGACCGCTCCCCCCGCCGCCTTCGGCGTGCTCGCTCCGCTCGCGCGAGAGAAACGGCCGGCGCTAGGGCGCTTGCAGCGCGACTAGAACGTGAGCTTCGCGCTCGCGCCGCCGCTCTTCGGACCCGCGTAGGGCGCGAGCTCGATGCGCTTGAAGGGCGACGAGGCAGAGGCGCGCTTGAGCGGCTTCAGTGACGCGGCGGCCGGCGGCGGCTCGTCGTCGCTCGTGAGCAGCACGACGCCGGTCACGCCGAGCGTGATGGCGACGCCGAACGCCATGTCCGCGATGAGCGCGTTGCGCTCGGTGTCATCGGCGAGGTCGGTCGTGGGAGTCTTGTCGAAATCGCTCTTCGACGAGAGCGCCTGGACTCCGAAGATCGTGCCGACGACCGCTGCGGCGCCAGCGATGCCGAGCGTGACGTACGCGGGAACCATGCTGCGCGGCTCCGGCGGCGGGGGGGGCGGAGGAGGCGGCGGGGGCGGGGGCGCCGGCGGAGGAGGCGGCGGGGGTTCCTTCGCGAGCGCGATGGTGTGCTTGAGCTTGTCGCCGCCCTTCACGTCGAGGTCGAGATCCTTCGGCAGATAGCCGGGAGCCGAGACCGTTACCCGGTGCTTGCCGGGGGTGAGCTTGAGGGTGGTGGGCGCGCCGGGCGCAGCCGATGCTTCGCCGGGAGCTGCTCCGGGGCCGGCGGGAGCAGGGGGAGGAGCGCCGGGGCCCGCGGGCTCAGCACCCGGAGGGGCGGCTTGCGGCGTTCCGTCGACGCTGACCGACGCGTTGGCCGGCGTCGTCTCGATGACGACCTCGGCGACGAGCGTCGCCTTCAGCGCCTCGATGCGGCTCTTGG
>DASUGE010000195.1:0-2363 GCA_036274215.1 Polyangiaceae bacterium
CGCCTTTACCGCCCGCGCCGCCCATGCCCGAGGCGCCGCCTTGTCCGGCGCCGGTCCCACCGGTGCTCGGGGTGCCGCCGGTGCTCGGGGTGCCACCGGTGCTCGGCGTGCCGCCGGTGCTCGGCGTGCCACCGGTGACGACGACACCGCCGGCGCCACCCGAGCCGCCTTCTTCCCCACCGGGCTTGATCTCCGAGTCCTCGGCCGTGGCTGTCGCGCAGCCCACTGCTGCGATGAGCAACCCCCACAGATAGAATCGGCTTTCGCCGCCGAGTCGCATCACCAAAGTAACGAAGAGATTAATCCACCGATCCCCCTTAGGCAAACGATTCTGGAACCGTTCCCGCAAAGTTTTGCCCGCGCGGGAAGCGAAAAGCCGCCGTCGGGAACCAGGGTTCGCCCTCGGTGTCATTCTTCACCGTGCCTCGCTCCCACCTCCTCGTTGCGCTCTTCGCATCGCTCGGGTTGCACGTTGCGATCGGCATGTGGGTGAAGGTGCGCTCCACGAACAGTGACGCTGCGACGGAGCGCCCGGACGTTTGGTCCGGCCGCGGCGTCGCCATCGCGCCCGCGCCGCTCGTGACCGAGTCCGTCGACGTCGACGAGGTGACAGTCGACGAGGCGCCCGCAGTGCAATCGGCGCCCGGAGAGCAAGCCGTCGAGCTCGAGCCCGCGTGCGTCGCCGACTGCGCAAAACCAAAACCGCGCGAGGCGAGCGCGCCGAAACCAGAGGTTCCGAGGAGCGTGAAGAAGCCGCCGCGCGTCGCGAGCTCGAGCACCGGTTCGTCGCCCGCGTCGCTCGCGTCCGGCGCGAGCACGACGAGCACGACGAGCGCAGCGCCCGCGAGCACGTCGAGCGGCTCGACCGGTGGCGCGACGGGGGACGCTTTCGGGATCGCAGGTCTTCCGCCCGGCGTTCGTCACCTGCCCCACGCGTTCACGAGGGCGCTGTCGCAGGGCAGCTGGGGCGTCGCCGGCTTTCGCAGCGCCGCGGCCGGCAACCTGTGCGACGTGCACGTCTCCATCGGCGTCAACGACGACAAGACGCTCGGTCCCCTCGAGTATCCGAAGGAAGACGAACGCCTGACGCTCCCGCCCCTCTGCCGCACGATGTTCGAAAACGCGTATCGCCTCGTCGAGCACGGCGAATTTTCGCTCGACGCCTCGCGCCTCACGGCGGGCGCCATGCGACTTCGCATCCAGGTGGTCGTGAGCGACGGCGAGCCGCGCCCGGACTCCGACGGCGAGCCGAACGCCCTCTCTAGCGAATCGAAGGAAGCTCCGACCCACGGAAAGCGCGGACGAAGCACGTTCGTCCTGAATTCGGGCCGCCGCGTCGACGCTTTCGTGAACCTCGAGTAAACTGAAGGTAGCTTGCTCGACGACGCCGCCTTCCGCACCCTCGCCCAGCGCTACGCGCGGTTCATCGACGAGCTCGAGCTCGAGCAGGGCGAGCCTCTGCTCGTGCTCCCGAACGCCGAGTTCTTTCCCGATCGTTTCACGGCGGACGCGGCGAGCGTCGAGCGACTCGCAGCACGCATGCAAGGCTACGCAGCGCTCGAGAGTCTCGAGCTCGAGACGCGCCTCGTCGGCGATGCGGCCCCAGCGACGGGCGGCGGCTGCGGCACCGGCGCCTGTGGAGCACCCGGCTGCACGCCTGCGGGCGCCGAACCGGCGGGCGGGCCTCGCGTCGAACGCCTGGGCGACCGCTATCTCCTGCGCGTTCCGGTCGAGGAGCTCCGCCACCCCATCGTGCTCACTGCGCGACTTGCGACCGCGCTCGGTGCCGTGGCGCTCATCGAGCGGCATCCCCGCGGCTTGGCCCTGGCGTCCGATCCCGCCTACGCGGAGCTCGCGGCCCTGTCACTCGGGTTCGGGGTGCTCTTGCTCGAGGCGTCCTATCTCTCCTCGAAGAGCTGCGGCGGGCCGAGCGTGCAACGCGCGACGGCCCTCCAGACGGACGAGCTGTCCGGGCTCTTCGCGCTGTTTCTCGCCCGCGAGGGCCACGATCGCGGCGACGCCCTTGCCGAGCTCGGCGCGACGCAGCGCGCCGCCGTGAAGGAGGCGTGCGAGCTCGTCGGCGAAAGCCCGGGACTCGTCGAGCTCCTCCAGAAAAACCCAGAGCGCGTCGCGCGCGGCAACTTCTCGCTTCGCGACGGCGGCTCGTTCTTTTCGAAGCTCTTCGGGCGCAAGAAGCAGCGCACCGAATCTCCCGCGGAGCGAGAAGCCGCCGCCCTGAGCGCACTCGAGCGCGGAGCGAGCATCGAAGAGCTCGAAGATCTGCTCGGCAGCGCCGGCGCGAACACCGCGAACGTCGAGCGCCCTCGGGCCGCGCGCGAGACGAGCGCCCGTGACGACGAGAT
>DASUGE010000196.1:0-13668 GCA_036274215.1 Polyangiaceae bacterium
TCCGCGTCGGGGCGCGTGAGGTCGAGCGGCTCGGTCTCGTAGTTGCTCTTCTCGAGGCGGCGGCGGAGCTCGGCGAGCCCGTCGGGGCCCACGTCTTCGAGCGAGCGCTCGCCGCGTCCCGTCGCGAAGCAAAGCTTGGCCTTTTCGGCCCCGAGCACGCCCGCGATGCCTTCGGTCAGGGCCTGCTCGAGGCGCGGCTTGGCGCGGCCGTCGTCGTCCGCCGCGCCGAGCTCGTCGCTCGTCACGAACCACGTGCGCTCGCCGCGCGCGAGCAGGATGACGGCGTCCGTCACGACGCGCCCGTCGTCGGCCTTGCCGGCGCTGATCCCGTACTTTTGCTGGAGCGCGAGCAGCTCGGCAGGGTTCTGCTCCGGGTCCACCACCTTGACGTCGAGATTCGAGGCGACGGCGCCGTAGCTCGTGAGGAGCTGCCTGAGCGGCGGCAGGAGCGGATCGGAGCGGGCGAGCAGCACCGTGAGCGTCACGGGCTCGTGCAGATCGCGGAGGATGTTCAGTGTCGCGGGCGAGAGCGTGTAGAGGTGCTCGCTGCTCACGTCCCAGCGCTCGTAGAAGCGGGCGACGAGCACGTTGGCGTTCACGCACAGGACCACGGCCGCGAGCACGCCCAGCGCCGAGAGCGCCTTCGAGCGCCTCGAATGCGCGCGCTCGGCTACGGGTCGCGGGGCGTCGCTCATCCCCACCTCCACGAGTCCACGACGCGCGACGTGACGAACAGGCTCGTGATCGCGATCGAGCCGTCGAAGACGATGCGGCGCAGATCGACGATGCCGCGCGACATCTCCTCCATCTGCGAGCCGATCGAGAGGTGGGCACACACGTCGTGAACGAGCCCGGGCTCGAACACGTACTCGCCGACCCCGAGCACGAACAGGCCGAATTCGGCGAAGATGGCGAGCAGGAGCGCGATGAGCTGGCTCTTCGACATCGAGCTCATCAGCGTGCCGAGCGCGAGGTACGCGGCGCCGACACCCAAGAGCCCGAGGTAGCTCGAGCCCACGGTGTGCCAGTCGATCGAGCCCGTCTTCCGCAGCACGACCACGTAGAGCACCGTCGGCGCCCACATGGCGGCGTAGGTCGTGAGCACGGCCAGGTACTTGCCGAGCACGATGCCGGCCGGCGTGACGGGCGCGGTGAGCAGCGTCTCGATCGTGCCGCTCCGGCGCTCTTCCGCGAACGTGCGCATCGTGAGCGCGGGGCACACGAGCAGCAGCGTCATGAGCAGGAACACCGACTCTTGCCCGAAGTATGCTTCGATCGGCCCCGTCTCGACCGCGAGATCGGCGAGGCTCGTGAAGTGGACGACGATCGAATAGAAGATCGTGCCTTGGAGGAGGAGGAACACGACGAGCAGCACCCACGCGAGCGGGGTCACCCACAGGCTCAGCATTTCGCGCCGGTAGACGGCCGCGAATCCGCTCACGCGTCGCCTTCCTTCGGTGCCTCGACCTGCGTCAGCTCGGCGAAAACGGCTTCGAGCGAGGCACGCGCCGGGCTCACCTGACGCACGCCGGCGCCGGCCGCCACGAGCGCCGCGACGCAGCGCTCGAGGGTGGTGTCGGCATCCGCGTCCGGCAGCGTCTCGAGCACGAGCTCAACGACGTCCGTCGCGCCCGCGAGCGCCGACGCGCGAACGTCCTTGACGCCTGCGAGCTCGCGCAG
This sequence comes from Polyangiaceae bacterium, assembly GCA_036274215.1. GTDB lineage: Bacteria > Myxococcota_A > Polyangia > Polyangiales > Polyangiaceae > PMG-095. Next base: position 1,681 of record DASUGE010000196.1, read on the forward strand.
CGCGGCGCAGAGCTTTTCGGCGTCGCCGCGCACCGTAACCCGCGTCTCGCGACCGCGCTTGCGGGCCTTGAGCTCGGCGATGGTCCCCTCGGCCACGAGACCCCCGCCCGCGATCACGAGCGCGCGCTCGCACACGGCTTCCACCTCCGGGAGGATGTGCGTCGAGAGCAGGATAGTGTGGCTCTGCCCGAGCTCCCGCACGAGCTTCCGCACCTCGACGATCTGGTTCGGATCGAGCCCCGCCGTCGGCTCGTCGAGGATGAGGAGCGGAGGATTGGAGACGAGCGCGTCGGCGAGGGCCACGCGCTGCCGGTAGCCTTTCGAGAGCTGTCCGATCGGCGTCTCGGCTACGTCCTTCACGGCCGCCTGCTCGAGGCTCCGCTCCACGGCGGCCTTGCGCTCGCGTCCGGGGACGCGCTTCAGTGCCGCACGGAAGGCGAGGTACTCGCGCACGCGGAGCTCGGGGTAGAGCGGCGCGGCTTCGGGCATGTACCCGAGCTTCGCGCGCGCCTCGAGCGACTCCGTCGCGATGTCGTGCCCGTGGATCTTCACGCTGCCCGACGTTGCGCCCAAGAAGCCGGCGAGCATGCGCAGCGTCGTGGTCTTGCCCGCGCCGTTCGGCCCCAAGAAGCCGACGATCTCGCCCTTCGCTACGTCGAACGACACGTCGCGCACGGCGACCACGCTGCCGTAGTCCTTGCTGACGTGCCGTGCCTCGATCATGCGCCGGGGCGCTCCGCGACTATGCCGCGCACCGTTACGCGCGCGGTTGCGGTTCGTCGCCGTCGTCGTCCGCTGCGCCTTCCTCTTCGAGGATGGCGCCGTGGCACTTCTTGAACTTCTTGCCGGAGCCGCACGGGCAAGGGTCGTTGCGGCCGATGCGGGGCGCGGCCTGCACGGGGCGGCGCTGCGGCGGAGGCTGACTGGCGGCGTCCCCGCGTAGCTGGTTGAGGGTGGCTGCCGGATCCTCGGTCTCCGCGCTCGGGTGCTGAGCGACGGCTTGCGCGAGCTCCTCCTGGTAGCGGCGCTCGGCTTCCTGCTCCTGCGCGGCGAGCTCCTCCGTGCGCTGCGCGTGCGCTTCGAAGAACTTCACGAGCACGTTGCTCGAGATCTTCGCCATCATGTTGAGAAAGAGGTTGTAGCCCTCCTTCTTGTACTCGTTCTTCGGGTCGCGCTGGCCGTATCCGCGCAGGCCGATGCCGTCGCGCAGGTGCTCCATGTTCGAGAGATGGTCGACCCAGATCTCGTCGATGCCCTGCACGTAGATGTGCCGGAACAGGCGCAGCGCGTTCTCGACGCCGAGCTCCCCTTCCTTCTCGCGGTAGATCTGCTCGGCACGCTCGTAGACGGCCTTGGCGACCGAGTCCGCCTCGCCGAACTCGTCGACGCTCGCGGGGAGCGGCGACTGGAAATGTTCCTGGAAGCCCTCGTGCAGGCCCTTCCAGTCCCAGTCTTCCGGCGGCTTGCCCTCGGGGCAGCTCTCTTCGACCATCGCGCCGACGACGCGATCGGTGAGGTCGAGCACGCGCTCGCGCTGCTCCGAAAGGCCCGCGGGCACGGCTTCGACGAGCTCGTCGAACACCGAAGCCGGCGTGCGAGTGCGGCGCTCCTCGATGTCGAGGCGCACGCCCCAGAGCTGGTAGACCTCGTGCTGCAGAGCCTCGAGCTCGACGAGCTTCTCCGCTTTCTCCAGGTTCTCGCGCGTCGGGTACTTGGGCTTGCCGTCGTCGCCCTTGATGACGCCGAGCTGCGGCTCGCAGAACATGCCGACGAGCGCCCCGATCGGCCCTTCCACCTTGGCGAGGATGTCTTCGGCCACCGGGACTTCGCGCGTTCCGCCCGTGGATTTGCCGGTCTCGTCGATGTCTTCCGGCGTGTAGCGACCGGCGAGCAGCTGCTGGCGGAGCGTGTACACCGTCTTCCGCTGCGCGTTCATCACGTCGTCGTACTCGAGCAGGTTCTTCCTTACGTCGAAGTTGCGCTCCTCGACCTTGCGCTGCGCGTTCTCGATGCTGCGCGTGACGAGCGGGTGCTCGATGGGCTCATCGTCGGGCATGCCCATGCGGTCCATCAGGTTCTTCACGCGATCGCCCGCGAAGATGCGCATCAGGTCGTCTTCGAGCGACAGGTAGAACTTGCTGTAGCCCGGGTCGCCCTGACGGCCGGCACGGCCGCGCAGCTGATTGTCGATGCGCCGTGACTCGTGACGCTCCGTGCCGATGATGTGCAGGCCTCCGAGCTCGATCACCTCGTCGTGCTCCGCCTTGCACTCGCGCTCGAACTTCTCGACGAGCTCCTTGAACTCGGCCTCGTCGTTCTCCGGCGTGAGGCCCTTCTCCTTGATTGCTGCGCGCGCGATCATCTCCGCGTTGCCGCCGAGCAGAATGTCGGTGCCGCGGCCTGCCATGTTGGTAGACACGGTGATGGCGCCCTTGCGGCCCGCCTGCGCGACGACGAACGCTTCGTTCTCGTGGTGCTTGGCGTTGAGGACGTGGTGCTTCACGCCCTTCTTGGTCAAAATGCGGGCGATCGCGCCGCTCTTCTCGACGCTCGTCGTACCGACCAGGATTGGCCGCCCTTCCTCGTGATGGGCGAGGATATCCTTCACGAGCGCGTTGAACTTCTCGCGCTCGGTCTTGTAGACGACGTCGTGATCGTCGTGGCGGACATTGACCTTGTTGGTCGGGATCACGACCACGTCGAGCTTGTACGTGGCGCTGAACTCCTGCGCTTCCGTCTCGGCCGTGCCGGTCATGCCGGCGAGCTTCTTGTAGATGCGGAAGAGGTTCTGGAACGTGATCGTCGCCATCGTGCGGCTCTCCTCCTGGATCCGCACGTTCTCCTTCGCTTCGACCGCCTGGTGTAAGCCGTCGCTCCAACGCCGGCCCGGCAGCACGCGGCCGGTGAACTCGTCGATGATGAGCACCTTGCCGTCGGGGCTCACCATGTAGTGCTGGTCACGCTTGTAGAGCGCGTGAGCACGCAAGAGCTGATTCACGATGTGCAGCGTCTGCACGTTGACGGGGTCGTACAGGTTGCGAATGCCGATCGCCTTCTGCACGTGCTCGACGCCCTCGTCCGTGAGGGAAGCGCTGAAGCCCTTCTCGTCGACGCTGAAATGCTCGTCTTTGCGCAGGCGCGCCACGACCTCGTTCAGGGTCTTGTAGCTGTCGCTCGCGGCGTCGGCCGGGCCGCTGATGATGAGCGGCGTGCGGGCTTCGTCGATCAGGATCGAGTCTACCTCGTCCACGATCGCGTAGTTGAGCGGGCGCTGACAGTAGTCGAGCGCCGAGTACTTCATGTTGTCGCGCAGGTAGTCGAAGCCGAACTCGTTGTTCTGGCCGTAGCAGATGTCCGCGCGGTACGACGCCTTCTTCTCCTCGTCGTACTGGCCGTTGACGATCGTGCCGACCGTCATGCCGAGGAACTTGTAGATGCGTCCCATCCACTCGGCGTCGCGCTTGGCGAGGTAGTCGTTCACCGTGATGACGTGGACGCCCTTGCCTTCGAGCGCGTTCAGGTAAACGGGCAGCGTCGCGACGAGCGTCTTGCCTTCGCCGGTTCGCATCTCGGCGATGGAGCCTTTGTGGAGGACCGCTCCGCCGATGAGCTGCACGTCGTAGTGCCGCATCTTGAGGACGCGGCGCCCCGCCTCGCGGCAGACCGCGAAGGCTTCGATCATGAGCTCGTCGAGCGTTTCCCCGTTGTCGATGCGCTGCTTGAACTCCGGCGTCTTCGCCTGGAGCTCGGCGTCCGTGAGCTCCTTGAGGCCGGCCTCGAGGTCGTTGATCCGAGCCACCATCGGCTGGATGCGCCGGAGGGCGCGCTCGTTGGAGGTTCCGAAAACTTTCTTCGCGATCCAGGTAAACATGGGGTGGTGGCTCGGCCCGCGGGGCTCGTACGAGCGCCGCTCCCGAGAGAGGGCGGAAAAAGGCCGCGCGGCAACGTAGTCCCTCGTCACCGCCCACGCCAGGGGCGGACCTTGCCGTGGCCACTCGCGGGCGGTCGGAGGCGGGATTGAGCGGATTTTGGCGCCGGGGCCGGAGGGGGCCGGACATGCTAAATTGAGGGGATGGTTGGGATGCCGCGTACGTGGGTGGGATCATTGCGCCTCGGCGTGCGCTTCGCCGTGACGCTGGGGCTCGCCGCGGGTGTCGCGTTCGGGTGCGCCGGTCGAACGACGGAGCCTTCGGGAGCGGAGCTCTGCCCGGATCTGTGCGCGCGGGGAAAGAAGTGTCCCGCCGCGCCGCCGATCTCCAACTGCGACGACTTCTGTCTGGGGGAAGACGCGCGCGCGACGGGCACGAACTGTCACGACTTGTACGACAAGGCCGAGAACTGCCTCGCGGACCTCGACGACGTCTGCACGGGGCCGAGGGCGTGCGCCAACGAGATCAACGCAGCGAACGACTGCGAGCTCGCTTACTGCATGAAGCACCCGAGCGACGAGGTTTGCGCCTCGCCGGTCCAGTAGTTCCGCATCGACGCCTTCGTCGTCCCCGAAGCTTGCTTCCGTAGCGCGCGGGGTCGAAGATGCCGTCGATGTTCGAGCCCGCCCGGGGCCGCGTGGTGGCCGCCCTCGTGCTCCTCGCCGCGAGCTGTGGGCGCTCGAGCCTCTACACGCTCGACTCCGACGCGGGCGCCCACGACGGCAACGGCGGAACCTTCGGCAATCCGCCGGGCGGCTCGGGCGGAAGCCCGACGCTCGGCGCTGGAACCGGCGGAGCCGCTGCGCTCGGCGGAACGGGTGGACGCATGCCGATGGCCGGGCGCGGCTCGACACCCGGCGGCTCGGGTGGTCGTGGCAATTCCGCCGCAGGCCGCGGACCGAGCGCCGGGCGCGGCTCGACACCCGGTGGGTCGGCAGGTCGCTCCGGCGGCAGCGCCGGCATGCCGCCGCAGGAGCACTGCCGCGACGGCGTGCTCGATCCGGGTGAAGAGTGCGATGCCGGGGAGGGGCCCTACTCGCCCCCGGCCATCGAGCTCCACTCGAACGGCATCGTCATCGAGCTCGAGCCCGTCGTGGGAAGGCAATTCGCGACCGACTACTACGGCTACCGCAACGGCAGCAGCCACACGGGCAACGAGAACAAGGCCGGGAGCAAGCTCTACTTCTACCGCCCGTTCGACGAGGCCGCCGTGTACCTGGTCACGCACCACGGGATCGATTTCGAAGACACGGGCTTCGTTCAGCCGAGCGGGAGCCTGGGGTTCGACGTGACGGAGCTCCCGGACACGTTTTCGATTCTCGTCTCCGACGACCCGGGTGACGTGAAGGAGGTCGGTCCGACCGCGCTCAGGGCGCGCTGGACGCTCGGGCAGGAGTCGGACGGTTTCCTGCTCGGCGGCATTCCGTTCCCCGGCACCTGGCACATTGACGTCGAGCCGAGGTTCTTCGAGGGGATCGAGAGCTTCACGGCGCTGTCCGGCGACGGCTACCGCACGGGGCTTGCCCTCGCGAAAACCGTCGAGCTCATCGCGAGCGACGAGCCGGGAGCTTGCCGGCGCGACTGCACGGTTCCGTACTGCGGGGACGGGCGGCTCGACGCGGGCGAGGTGTGCGACGACGGCAATGCGTTTCCGCACGACGGCTGCTTCGAGTGCTATCCGGACGACATCATCCAGCCGTTGCGCTGAGCCGCCGCGCGCGCGCGCACGCTCGCGTCAGCGCCGCTCGATGCGATGCTTCTGGCGAGCGGCGCCGGCGGCGAAGATGGCGCGCTCTTCGTCCGTCGTGAGCAAGAGCGGCGTCGCCGGTTGCGGTCGCCCGCTGTCGTCGAGCGCGACGTAGACGACGAAGCCGGAGTTCGTGTAGCTGACGGCACCCGTGATCGGGTCCTCCGAGTGCACGTCGACGCCGACCTCGATCGAGGTCCGCCCGACCCAGGTGACGCTCGCCGTGCAGACCAGGAGCTCGCCCAGGTGCACCGGCTGCCGAAAGGTCATCGAGTCGAAGGCGATCGTCACGCAGGGGCGGCGCGTGTGCCGCATGGCGCAGATGGCGCCGGCTTCGTCGACCATGCGCAAGATCACGCCGCCGTGGACGTTGCCGTGCGCGTTCGCGTGCTCCGGCAGCATCCATTGGTGCATCACGAGACGCGACGTAACGGCTGCTTTGGGTGCGTTGGTGCGGTCCGGCATGGCGGGGGCAGCGTACCACGGCGCGCGTGCTAGGCTCGGCCGCCGCTCGCGCACCGAAGGGCTCTCCAGGCCCCGCCCTCACCCGGCATGCCGAGCGCCGCGCGGATGGACTTCGTTTACTTCATCGTCCTCGTGAGCTCGTTGATCCTGGTCCACGAGTTCGGGCACTTCTTGTTCGCCAAGGTCTTCGGCGTGAAGGTGCTGACGTTCTCGCTCGGTTTCGGGCCGAAGATCTTGAAGCTGCGGGGACGCGAGACGGAGTACTGCGTGTCGCTGTTGCCGCTCGGCGGCTACGTGCGCATGCTCGAGGAGTCGAAGAACGATCTCGTGCTGCCGGAGGATCGGCGCCGCACGTTCGAGTCGATCGGGGCCTACAAGCGCGTGCTGATCGTGCTCGCCGGGCCGCTCATGAACATCGTGTTCCCGGTGCTCCTCTACTTCTCGGTGTTCGTGGGCGACGGACCGTTCCTGCCGCCCACGGTCGGCGTCGTGCTTCCGCGTCACCCCGCCGACGGCAAGCTCTACCCGGGCGATCGCATCATGGCGATAAACGGCGAAGAAATCGGCACTTTCGACGAGCTCAAGCGCATCGTCGGCAAGAGCCCGGGCAAGCCGCTCAAGCTCCGCGTGTTTCGCGACAAGCGCGACGTCGACGTCGAGCTCACGGTGGAGGAGACGACCGAGCACCGCGACCTCGACGTCGTGGAGCACATCGGGACGATCGGCATTCAGCCGAGCGCGCCCGCACCCGTGATCGGCGTGTCGAGCGCGGAGTCACCCGCGTACCGCGCTGGGCTTCGGACCTTCGACTTCGTGACGAGCGTCGGCGGGCAACCCGTGCGGCGCTTCATGGATCTCGACGACGCGTTCGACGCCGACGTGGGCGGCACGTTGCCGGTCACGTACTTGAGGCCCGTGCCGGTGCCGGACGCGCTCGGCGGGCTCGCCGACATGGCCGTGTTCGAAGCGGGAGTCGTCGCGCTCACGCCGGATCCGAACGGCACGACGCTGCTCGAGCGCACGGGCATCGAGACCGCTGATCTCTACGTCGCGATCGCGCCGCCGGATTCGTACCTTTACAACACGGGGCTCCGGTCGGGGGACAAGCTGCTCCGGCTCGACGACGAGCCGGTTCCGGCGTGGTCGACGTTCCGCGAGAAGGTGTTCGCCGCGCCCGATCGCCAGCATCGCTTCGACTATTTTTCGGCGCGCGACGGGCGCGTGCGCTCCGGCACCTTCCAGATGCGCCGCGAGGAATTCAGCGATCGCCGCGGCCAAACCATCGCTCGGCAATACGTGCTCCCGATCCAGCATTGGACGCCGGTCGCGCCGGAAGAGCGCGTCGCGCACCCTGCGCCGCTGCGCTACGCGCTCGTCAAAGCCGTCGAAGAGACGGTCGACGTGACGCGCATGGTCGTGGTCGGCCTCGTGCGCCTCGCCCAGGGGCGCTTGAGCCTCAAGACCTTGTCCGGCCCCATCACGATTTACCAGGTCGCGGGTGAGGAGGGGCGCAAGGGCGCCGACTACTTCATCTGGGCCATGGCCGTGATCAGCATCAACCTCGGGCTCTTCAATCTGTTGCCGATCCCCGTGCTCGACGGCGGCCACCTGTTCTTCCTGACGGTGGAGGGGATCTTGCGGCGGCGCGTACCGCTCCGGGTGCGGGAGCTGTCGCACATCGTCGGCATGGCGATCTTGTTCGGGCTCATGGTGCTCGCGTTCAAGAACGACATCGAAAAGCGCTGGGACGCGATCATGGGCGACCGTTCGAGCTTCTCCGGATGAAGGCGCCCGAGGCCACGAAGAGCTCGAGCGCGCGCGTGCTCGCCGTGCGCGTGCTCGAGCGCGTGGAGCGCGACGGCGCGTACGCAGCGGCCGCGCTGGACGCCGAGCTCGACCGGCACCCGCAGCTCGACGCCCGGGATCGCGGGCTCACGTCGGAGCTCGTGTACGGCGTGCTCCGGACGCGCGGTGCGCTCACGGAGCGGCTGCTCGCGCACGCGCCGCGCGGCATCGCCGACGCGCTCGTGCGCCGGCATCTCGAGGTCGCCGCGTACCAGATCCTCCTGCTCGATCGCGTCCCGGCGTTCGCCGCCGTGGACGAAGCGATCGGCGATCTCAAGCGCGCGCGCGGGCCGCGCGTCGCGGGCTTCGGCAACGCGGTGCTGCGCAAGCTCGCGCGGGAGCCGAAGCTCGATCCGACCCTGGCGGTGCGCGCGAGCGCGCCTTCGTGGCTGTTCGCGAAGCTCGAGGCAGCGGTCGGCGAGCGCGAGGCGGAGGCGTTGCTCGGAGCAGGCGTTGCCCCGGGCCGGCTCTGGGCGCGCGTCGCGGGCAAGAGCGCGCCCGCGTGGCTCGAGGCGGCCGAGCGGCACGTCGCGTCCCCGCTCGCGCGGCGCCTGCCGGGCGGCGATCCGGAGAAGCTCGAGGGGTTTAGCGACGGCGCTTTCGTCGTGCAGGAGCCCGGCGCCCAGCTCGTCGGTCTCGCGCTAGGTGCGCGCCCGGGCGAGCGCGTGCTCGACGCGTGCGCCGGCCGCGGCCAGAAGACGACGCTGCTCCGCGACGCCGTCGGCGAAGGCGGCGAGGTGTGGGCCTCCGACGCGCACCCGAAGAAGCTCGAAGCTCTCGCGCGCGAGCTCACGCGGCTCGGCGGCGGCGTCGTGCAAGCGGCGGCCGTCGACTGGACGCTCGGCGCGGGCTCCGTCCCTGCCGACTTCGAGCGCGTGCTCGTCGACGCGCCCTGCACGGGAACCGGAACGCTGCGCCGCCGTCCCGAAATCGGCCTCCGCCTCGCCCCCGAAGACCCCGCGCGTCTCGCCGAGCTTCAGGCGGCCATCCTACGGGGTGCGGCCACGCGCGCTCGTCCGGGCGGACGCGTCGTGTACGCCGTGTGTAGCGTGCTCGGCGAGGAAGCGGAAGCGGTCGTGGCGCGCGTCACCGATCTTCTCGAGCCCGCGCCGTTCGACGCGCCGGCGCTTGCAGCGCTCGCGCCGGCAGGTGCCACGGCGCTGCGCCTCACGCCGCTTGCGCACGATACGGACGGCTACTTCGTCGCGAGCTTCGTGCGAAAATGAGTCGTCAGGGCGTGCACTCGGGCGGAATGCCCTGCCCGTCGGGCGGCGCGGCTCGACACGCTTGATCGAGCTCCGCTTCCGTGCCGTGGACGCAGAGCGACATCGTGCCCGAGAGCCCCAACTCGAACGCTTGGAGGCAGGCCTTGCATCGCCCGGTCGGGGCGCAGACCGTGCCCAGGTAGCAACGGAACATCGCATTGCAGCTCGGTGCGGCGAGGATGGACGTCTGGTCCGGCGTGCAGGCGACGGGGATGTCGAGCCAACCGATGTTGCAGGCGTCGGGCAGATCCGGCTCGGCCGTGCCCGCCGTGCCGCCCCTCGCGACGCTGCCGCCCGAGCCACCCGCGGCGACACCGCCACCCGAGCCTCCGCCCGCTCCGGCGGGCTCCTCCTCGACGGTTCGCTTGGAAATCCCGCCGCATGCGGCGGCGACGACGAGGAGCAAACCGAGCGTAGTCCGCATCCGGAGGCTCAGCCGCTCACGCTGTTGCGACCGTTGTGCTTCGACTGGTAGAGCAGCGCGTCCGCCCGCTCGTAAAGAGCGGAGTGCGTCTCGCCCGGTTGCAGCTCCGCGACGCCGATGCTGACGGTGACTGCGAGCGGACGATTGTCGGTGACGAACACGTGCCGCTGGATGGCGTTCCGAACGCGCTCCGCCGTGTAACGTGCCTGGTTCAGGGGCGCGGCGACGAGCACGGCGAACTCCTCCCCGCCCACGCGCGCGAGGAGGCCCTGATCGGCGATGGCGGTCGTGGCCACGCGCGTCACGTCGCGCAGCACGGTATCGCCCGCCGGGTGCCCGTACCCGTCGTTGATCTTCTTGAAGTGATCGATGTCGAACACGATGAGGCAGAGCGGCGTCTGCGTCTGGACGGAGCGCTGCACCTCGGCCGGAAACGCCTCGTCGAAACGGCGCTTGTTGAACGCGCCCGTGAGCGCGTCGTGCGTCGCAAGCTCCATCACGCGCTCGAGATAGCCGACTTCGAGCGGACTCCGCGTGTACTTGATGACGGTGCGCCCGATTCGGATCTGGTCGCCGTCGGCGAGCTCTTGCGGACCGGTCAGGCGCTGATCGTTGACGAAGGTGCCGTTGGTGCTCCCCTCGTCCCGCACGACGTGCACCTCCCCGTTCCGGAGCACGGTCGAATGGTGGCGGCTCACGAGGTCGCTGTTGATGCAGAGCTCGTTCTGGTCGGAGCGACCGATCTTGACGAGCTCGGAGAGCAGCTCGACCCGCGTCCCGAGCTCGGCGCCCGCGATCACGACGAGGCAGGGCCGATCCGGGCCGCGCGGCACGATCGAAGCCATCGAAACGCGGGTGAGGCGCTCAGGGAAGAGCGTGTCCGACCCCATGGGCTACCCCAAGATGGCCCCGCTCCGCGCCCCGGTCAATCACCGCCCGTGGACCTGCGCTTCGCGGGCCGATCCTTGCCTCCGGCGTGGGGAAAGGACATACGTCCTCCCCCATGTCCGAGCTCGATCTCAGCGGCACGTTCACGGCGCTTGCGACGCCCTTCACCGCCTCCGGTGCCGAGGTGGACTTTGTTTCGTACGAGAAGCTCCTCGCCGAGCAGCTGGCTGGCCGCGTGACCGGCCTGGTTCCCTGCGGCACCACCGGCGAGGCGCCGACCCTGTCAGCCGCCGAGCAGAAGGAGATCATCGCCGTCACGCTGCGCGCCGCGCGCGGCAAGGCGAAGGTCGTCGTGGGAACCGGCACCAACGACACGAAGAAGACGATCGAGGCGACGCGCGCTGCGTTCGAGGCCGGTGCCGACGCGGCAATGCTCACCATGCCGTACTACAACAAGCCTTCACAGGAAGGCCTTCTTCGTCACGTGACGCTCGTGGCGCAAGGCGCGCCGGGGCCGCTCGTCCTCTACAACATTCCCGGCCGCTCGAGCGTTAGCCTCGAGGTCGAGACGCTGCTTCGCATCCTCGATCTCTGCCCGAACGTCGTTGCGTTGAAGGATGCCTCGGGCGGCGTGATGTACTGCCAGGAGCTGCTCGGTCGTGCCAAGAATCGCCTGGTCGTGCTCTCGGGCGACGATCCGCTCACGGTGCCGCTCATGAGCGTGGGCGCACGCGGCGTCATCAGCGTGACGAGCAACGTGTACGCGCGCGCGACGGCCGAGATCGTCGAGCACGCACTCGGCGGACGGTGGGATCAGGCGCGCGAGCGCCACGCCGCGCTCTTCCCGGTCCACCGCGAGCTCTTCACGGAGCCGAGCCCGGCGCCGGTCAAGGCGGCGCTCGCGCAGCGCGGCGTCTTCGCGAGCGCGGAGGTCCGGCCCCCGCTCGTCGAAGCAAGCCCGACCTGCAAGCGCCGGCTCGCCGAGGTGCTCGCCGCGTACGAGGCGCGAGCGTGAAGCTCGCCGTCCACGGCGCGACGGGGCGCATGGGTTTGGCCGTCGTGCGCTTGGCGCGCGCGGCGGGTGACGAGGTCGTGGGCGGAGCCTGCGCGCCCGGTGACCCGAACGCTGGACGCGACCTCGGTGAGCTCGCGGGGATCGGGCCGCTCGGCGTGGTCGCGACGCCGGACACGGGTTCGGCGCTGCTCGGCGCCGACGTCGTCGTGGATTTCTCGACGGCGAGCGCGGTTCCGGCGTTGCTCGGTACCGCGGCGCAGCAGAAGGTCGCCGTCGTGTCCGGCACGACCGGCCTCGGCGCCCCCGCCGAAGCCGCGCTCGAGCGGGCGGCGCAGGTGATTCCGGTGCTCTGGGCGCCGAACACGAGCCTCGGCGTGCACGTGCTCGCCGAGCTCGTCGAGCAAGCCGTG
>DASUGE010000197.1:0-4858 GCA_036274215.1 Polyangiaceae bacterium
CGCGATCGCCGTGCAGCGAGAAATGCGCGAGCACGAGCGCCGCCGTGGTTCCGAGGAAGCCGAGCCCGATCGCGAGCGGGCTCTCGGTCCAGCGCTCGACGGGCTGGCGGAGGAAGAGGCCCACGGCTGCGGTCGGCACGGTCGCGAGGATGACGACCAGCGCGTCGCGCCCGCCCGCCGTCTCGCGAAAGCGCGCCGGTCGAACCAGCGCCGAAACGCCTCCACGGAGCGCACGCCCCGCCTCGGCGCGCAGCACGAGGAGCGTCGCGAGCAACGTGCCCGCGTGCAGCATGACGTTGAACGCGAGCCCGCCCTTCAAGCCGAACAGGATCTCGGCGAGCGCGAGATGGCCGTCGCTCGAGATGGGAAGAAACTCGGTGATGCCTTGGACGATTCCGAGGATTGCTGCTTCGCCGAACGGACCGAACATGAGCGCGCGTCGTCACCATCGCCCGGTACGCAGGGTTCGGCAACGCCCGGACCGATGGATCTTGCTCGGGATCGCGGCCGTCGCGTTGATCGCGGCGTGCCGGGGGGCCCGCCCGGTGGCCGGGAGCGCACCCGCGGCGATACCCGGGGGTGAGAGCTCGAGCGGGGGAACGTCGGGTTCGGCCGCGGCGCTGCAGGGCGGCGGGCGCGCGCAGGGGCACGCCGAGTGGCAGGGCGAGGACGGCGCGGAGACGGGCGGCGGTGGGCTCGCCGGTGCGCGTGCGGACGGCAGGTCGCAAGAACCGGGGACGGGAGGCGCCGGCGCGACGGAAGCCGTCGAGGCCGGCGGCGAGGCAGGGCGACGAGCCACGGATGACGCAGAGCGTCCGGGACGCGCGGGCGCGCCGTTCGAAGTGGTGTCGTGCGGGGCGCTCCCAGACGACGGCGCTCGCGAGGACGGCGACTGCCGGCTGTCGGGAGAAGGCGACGAGCTCCTCGTGCGCGGCGACGTGCTTACTCCGGGCGCCGTGCTCGAGGGCGGCGGCGTCAGGCTCGATGCCAATGGGACGATCCTGTGCGTCGGTTGCGCGTGCGACGGCGCCGGCGCGCGCGTGCTCACGTGCGCGGGAGCCGTGGTGTCACCGGCGTTCGTCAATCCGCACGATCATGTCGCGTATGCGGAAGAGGCCCCGCGCGCGGCGAGCTTGGAGCGGTACGAGCATCGCCACGACTGGCGGCTCGGGCTCCAAGGCCACACGAAGATCGCGTACGAAGGGGGCGCGCCCGCGGTGGTGCGCGCAGCGCACGAGCTTCGCATGCTCCTGTCGGGGGTCACCACGCTCGCGGGAGGCGCCGGGCACGAGGGACTCGTGCGAAATCCCGACGTTTCTGGGCTCGCCGAAGGGCTGCCGGCGGCACCGGCCGACTCCGAGACGTTTCCGCTCGACGACGCCGACGGGCGCCTCCTCGAAAGCGGCTGCGGCTACGGCTCGCATCACGCTCGGGCGAGCGATGTCGAGCGCTCCGGCGCCTTCCTCGCGCACCTGGGCGAAGGGATCGACGGGGCGGCCGAGAACGAGCTCGACTGCGCGATGAGCGCGGACTTCGGATTGATCGAGCCGGCGACGGCGGTGGTGCACGCCGTGGCGACGCGCGCCGATCGCGCTGCGGCGCTCGCGGCCCGCCATGCAGCGGTGGTGTGGTCGCCTCGCTCGAACCTGGTGCTTTACGGAAATACGGCACCCGTGCCGCTGCTCTTGCGCTCCGGGGTGGAGGTGGCGCTCGGGACGGATTGGCTGCTCAGCGGCTCGATGAACCTGCTCCGCGAGCTCGACTGCGCGCGGCGCGTTTCGGGGACGTACTTCGACGGCGCGCTCGACGACTTCGCGCTGTGGTCGATGGTCACGCGAACGGCGGCGCGTACGGTCGGCGCGGGCAGCGCGCTCGGGCGCCTCGCACCGGGATACTTGGGCGATATCGCGGTGATCGCGCGGCACGGGCGCGAGCCGTTCACGGCGGTCGTGGCCGCCAACCCCGAGGATTTGGAGCTCGTTTTGCGCGGAGGGAGCGCGCTCTATGGGCGCGAGAGCGTCGTGTCGGCGCTCCGGCCCGACGCGTGTGATGCGCTCGAGGTGTGCGGCGCCGCGCAGAGCGTCTGCGTCACGGACTCCGGCTTCTCGCTCGCGGAGCTCGAGGATGCAGCCGATGTCACGTATCCGCTCTTTACCTGCGATGCGCCACCGAACGAGCCGAGCTGCGTGCCGGCGCGACCCCTCGAGTACGACGGCATCCCGACGGACGGCGACGGTGACGGCGACGGCATCGCCGACGACGTCGACGTGTGTCCGCGCACGTTCGATCCGGTGCGTCCCCTCGACGACGGCGCGCAAGCGGATACGGACGGCGACGGCCTCGGCGACGCGTGCGACCCCTGCCCGCTCGACCCGGCGCTCGATTGTGCCGACGCTCGGAGCGGCGACCGCGACCTGGACGGCGTGCCGGACGGCGCCGATCTTTGCCCCGATACCTGGAGCCCCGAGCAGGCGGACGCCGACAGCGACGGCCAGGGGGACGAGTGCGACTATTGCCCCGTCGAAAATCCAGGGATTTTGCCCTGTCCACTCGCGATCGCCGAGCTCCGCGACCGGCTCGGACCGAGCCGTCCACCCCGCCACGCGCGGGTGTCGATCTCGAACGCCGTCGTCACGGCGCGGAGGCCCGACGCCGGCAACGCGCGCGGGTTTTACGTGCAAGATCGAGCGGCGCCGCTCTCGGGGCTTTTCGTTTACACCGGCTCGAGCTCGCCGGCCGTCGTGCTCGGCGATCGCATCACACTCGAGGGCCGTCTCGACGAGTACTACGGCGTCGACCAGCTGGTGCTCGAGGTCATCCGCTCGCGGGAGGAAGGCCCAGCGCCCGTACCGATCGACGTTGATGCAAGCGAGCTCGGCGACGGCGGTGAGCTCGCGGAGGCGTACGATTCGATGCTCGTGCGGGTGACGGGTGCGAGCGTCGTCGAGAGCAATCCCGATGCGCCGAGCGACTACGACGAGACGAAGCTCACGGGCGAGCTCCGTCTCGACGATCTTCTCCTTCCCGAGCTCGACAACGAATTTACGCCGGGCACGGCGTTTCCCGCGCTCGTCGGCATCGCCGGGATCTCCTTCGAGCACCGGAAGCTCTGGCCACGCACGCCGGCGGATTTCGAGCCTTGAGGCCGCGGGGACGCCCGCGCCGCCGGCTCAGCGCAGCGCCGCCTCGACGATACCGTTGAGCTCCTTCTCCGAGGTGAAGCCCGAGCGGCGCGCGACCACGGTGCCCGTGCGGTCGAGCGCAATGAGCGTGGGCAACCCTCGCACGTCGAAGGCACGCGACGCCTCGCCCTGATCGTCGACGACCGAGCCGTAGCTCAGCGGATGAGCCGCGAGGAACTGCCCGGCATCCTCGGGCGAGTCCCCCGAAACGACACCGAGCGCCACGAGGCCGCGCGCCCCCTGCGCCTTGGCCACGGCATCGACGACGGGGGCTTGGGCGCGGCACGGCACGCACCAGCTCGCCCAGAAATCCAAGATGACGGCTTTGCCCTCGAGCTCCGAGAGGCGAACCTTCTCGCCGGAGAGCCCGCCCCCCGGAGTCAGGCGCGGCAGCAGGAAATCGCTCGCCGTCTTGCCCACGAACGGATCGGGCGCGAGCCGCGGCAGCACGAGCAGCCCGAACAGCGCCGCCGAGAGCAGCACGAGGCCGACGTTGAGCCACGCCGGCCGGGGAGCTTTGGGCGACTTCGCCATCCTCGAAGCTTAGTGCAAGGCGCGCGAGATGGGAGGGCTCAGGCGTCCGCCCGGAATGCCGGAATGCGGACGCGCAGGCGGGCGCCGCCGAGCGGGCTTTCGTCGGCGGAGATGGTCCCGCCGTGCTCGACGACGATCTTCTTGACGATGGCGAGGCCGAGACCCGTCCCGTCAGTCTTGGTGGTCACGTACGGGTCGAAGATCGCCTGGCGCAGCTCCGGCGCCACCCCGGGGCCGTCGTCCTCCACGTCGAGGTTCCAGAAATCACCGTCGCGCGCGAGCTGCACCCGCACCCGCCCGGGGCGCTTGGTGGCCGCTACGGCCTGCACGGCGTTCCGCACGAGGTTGATGAGCACGCGCCTCAGCATTTGCCGATCGATGCGCGCAGGCGCCGGCTGCTTCGAGACCTCGAACGCGACGGCCACGGCGTCGCCCGTGGCGATCGCGCTGTCACTCTTGCGCTCGTCGTCCGAGAGCAACGGTCGATCGGCGAGCTCGAGCAAAAACTCACTGAGATCGGCGACTTCGAGCTCGGCGCGCGGTAGGCGGGCAAACTCGGAGAATTCGCTCACGAGCCGGCGCAACGTCCCGACCTCGTCTTCGACCACCTCGAGCGTGGTGTCGAGCAAGCGGCGGTAATCGCCGTTGTCGCCGTCATAGCGGCGGTGGATGTCCTGCACGGCGAGCTGGATCGGCGTGAGAGGGTTCTTGATCTCGTGGGCCAGGCGGCGCGCCATCTCTTGCCAGGCGCTGATGCGCTGCAGGTACTCGATGCGCGAGCGGCTGGCCTCGACTTCCGCGAGCATGCGATTGAACGCGCGCGCGAGGGCCCCGAGCTCGTCGTCGCCGGCTTCCGGCACGCGCACGTCGAGATCGCCTTCGGCCACGTGCTGCGTCGCGCGCTCGAGGGCCACGACGCGCGTCGCGACGTCGCGCGCCACGAACGTGCCGACGCCCACGGCGAGCAGAATCGTGATCGCCAGCAGCGCGGCAAACGCGAGCACGTAGCTGCGCTCGTCCGCGCCACGCCGCCGCTCGATGCGCCGGTAGCTCTCGACGAACTGGCTCGCCTCGCCGAGCTCGTCGAATTGGGCCTTGTCGGCCGCGAAAACCGCGACCAGCTCGGCGCCGGCGGCGACGTC
>DASUGE010000198.1:0-8413 GCA_036274215.1 Polyangiaceae bacterium
GTTCAACGACTTGAAGAACTCTTTGAAGTCCTGGTTCATGGTTCGGGAACGCTTCCTCCCGAAGCGCCTCGCCGGCCATCACTCGTTCGCGACCCGACAGCGCGAGCCATTGCTCGAGGTCGGCTTCGTCAGCCTCCTCGAACGATTCGAACACCTGAAGGACGCGCTCCATCGAACACGAGAAGAGTACCACTCGCGCCTGCCTTGTGCCCGAACGCTTGTTTTGCGGCTCGCATCGCAGATGCTGGTCGGGAGTGAAGGCGCACGAGTCCTTCCCAACCGGGGGCAAGCTGCTCCTCGTACTCCGCCGCCGCTCAGATCGCGAGCCGACGCGTCGCGAATTCGCTGCCGTAGCGCGCGGGCGTGACGCCGACGATGCGCCGGAAATGCCGCGTCAGTTGGCTCTGGTCGTAGAGGCCGACGTGCGGCGCGAGCTCGGAAGCGCGCATGCCGCGGGCGAGGAGCTCCTTCGCGCGCTGGATGCGGAGGTGGGTGAGGTACGCGTGCGGAGGCATGCCGATTTGCGCGCGAAAGGCCCGACAAAGGTGGAACTTGTCGAGCGAGGCGTAGCTCGCGAGGTCGTCGAGGGTGATGGGGTCGGCGAGCTTGCCGCGCAGGTACTCCATGGCGCGGCGTACGGGGCGGGTGTGCTCCGGGGCGGCGTCGCCGAAGCGGGCGAAGGTGGCGACGGCTTCGGCGAGCGCAACCTCGAGCGTCAAGCGATCCGCGCCCGCGCAGACGGCGTCGTGCAGGCGATGGAAGGGGCGCGCGCGGTCGTCGCCGGGCTCGAGCTGCGGGAAGCGCACGACTTTGCCCTGCTCGCGCACGCGGGCGACGTCGTCGGTCGGCAGGACGACGACCGTGAACATCGTCGTGCCGTGGTGCGCGAGATCGCGATGCACGTCGCCCGGCTCCTTCACCTGAATCGCGCCGGGCGTGCTCTGCCAGACTTTACCGCGGCCCCACCACTCGGGGCGGCCCCGTTCGAGGCGCCCGACCGCGTAGTGACTCTTGACCCGCGCGTGGAGCGTTTGCGTCGTGCAACGCGATGCGCGCAAACCCGGCACCGACACGGGAAGCTCGACACTTTCGCCCATTCGCTCGAGCGTAGCGCCCGACCCGGCGTCCGGCTTGGACAATCTTGGCAGAGACTTCGCGCCAAAAAACGCCAAGTCGAGCCCTGCCCGCGCTCCTACCTAGAGCTCATGCAAAACCAGCTCGTGGCCCTCGTAACGGGGGCAAACAAGGGAATCGGCCTCCAAATCGCCAAAGACCTCGCCGCGCGCGGCCTGACCGTCCTCGTCGGCTCGCGCGATCTCGAACGGGGGGAGGCCGCCGTGAAAACCATCCCCGGCGACGCCCGCGCCATCCAGCTCGACGTGACGAACCCCGTGTCGATTGCGGCGGCCGCCGAGCGCATCCGCCGCGAGCACGGCCGACTCGACATCCTCGTGAACAACGCCGCCATCGCGCAGACCGGCACGTGGGACGCATCCTTCGAGGAGAAGCTCAAAGCCGGACGACCGAGCGTGGCATCGCTCGCGGAAGTGCGCGCCGTGTTCGAGACGAACGTCTTCGGCGTCATCGCCGTCACCCAAGCCTTGCTGCCGCTCCTCCGCGAAGCGCCTGCGGGCCGCATCGTCAACGTCTCGAGCTCGGTGGGTTCCCTCACGCTCCAGAGCAACCCCCAAAATTCCCATCGTATCCCGAGTGCGGGCTACGTCCCGTCGAAGACCGCACTCAACGCGCTCACCGTCGCCTTCGCCAACGAGCTCGAGAACACCCGTATCAAGGTGAACTCCGCTTGTCCGGGCTTCACGGCCACCGATCTCAACAACTTCCGCGGAACGCGCACCGTCGAGCAAGGCGCACGCGAGGCGGTACGTCTCGCGCTCCTTGATGCGTCCGGGCCTTCCGGCAGCTTCTCGAACGAGGAGGGGCCGCTGCCCTGGTGAGCGCCGCTCGCGCTACTCGAGCCAACCCATCAAGATGGCGCGCTCCGCCATCACCTCGACGACATCCTCGACGCGCGCAATCTCCCGCGCACGGAACGGATGCCCGCCGCGACCCACCTCGAACATGGCGACGAGCTCGCCGTAAATACAGAGCGGAACCATCGCGACGCCCACGACGTCCGGCAAACAGCGCATCAGGCGCCCCGCAATGTGGCGGCTTTCGTTGCCGAGCTTCGGCTCGCTCACGATCGTGAATTGGTTTTGCGCCGCGTCGAGCGTCGGATCGTCTTCGGCGATGCGCTCGCCGAGCAGGCGCTCGGTGCGGGGGCCGTGGCCGCCGACGGTGACGACGGAGCGGAGGTCGCGCCGCACGCGGTGCACGAGGCCGACCTCGGCGTTCGACGCCGAGACGGCCGTCGAGATCGCGAGCAGGAGCGCTTCCGAGAGATCGAAGGCGTGAGCCAGGACGCCGACCGGATCGACGGCGGCCACGCGGAACGTCGAGTGCGTCGCCGGCGGGGGGATCGTCGGGCGGATCGTGAGCCCGATGTCTTCGGGCGGTGGGGGCGGGATGCTGTCGAGCGGATTCGAGGCGCGCGATTCGAGGCTCTCGCTGTGAACCGCGAGGTCCTCCACCGTCTGCTCGCGTCCGTCGGCGGGCATCGAGCCGATCTCGTCGAGACGGCGCCACACCTGCCACGACTCGTGGCGAACGAAGGAGCTATCCGGGATGCGGCCGTGCGACGCGCCGCGCATCAGAAGCTCGAACGAGATCGGCCCCACGGCGACGACGCCGTTGGTGACGAACCACCGATCGTTGCGGCGCGCGCTGGGCGGCGCCGTATCCCTCAGTGGTGCTTCCGAAGCTAGGTTCCCGAACGACATAACCCTGAAGCGTACCTTGTAGGATAAAGCATACAGTAACCTACAGACCCCGACAACCCATCTCTCATCCGCCTCGTTGCGCGCTGCGTCGGTCGCCGCCGCGCGGAAGGCGATAACCTCACGGAACGTGGCAAGAGGAAAGGTTTTTCTGGTTGGTGCCGGCCCGGGCGATCCCGGGCTCATCTCGGTGCGGGGGCTCGAGCTCCTCGCGGCGGCGGACTTCGTCCTTTACGACGCGCTCGCGCACCCTGCGCTGCGCGAGGTGTGCCGGCCCGATGCGGAGCTCCGGAACGTCGGGAAACGCTTCGGAGAGCCGAGCTCGGCGCAGGAAGCCATCAACGCGGAGCTGATCGCGCTCGCGCAGGCGGGGCACAACGTGGTGCGGCTGAAGGGCGGCGATCCGCTGCTGTTCGCGCGCGGCGCGGAGGAGGCGCTCGCTTTGCGCGGCGCCGGCATCGCGTTCGAGATCGTTCCGGCGGTGTCGTCGCCGATCGGGGCGGCCGCGTACGCCGGGATCCCGCTCACGCATCGCGAGCTTTCGTCGAGCGTGACGTTCATCACGGGGAGTGACCGCGCCGGCGTGCCCTGGTCGCCGGACTCCTGGAAGAAGCTCGCGACGGCGACGGACACGATTTGCGTGTTGATGGGCATGCGGCGCATCGACGCGATCTGCGCTGCGATCGTCGAGGGCGGGCGCGCGCCGGCGACACCGGCAGCCGTCATCCAGTGGGGCGCACGCGCGGCGCAACGCGTGGTGACGGGAACGCTCGCGACGATCGCCGACGTGGCGCGCGCGGCAGGGCTCGCGAATCCCGCCGTCATCGTCGTGGGCGAGGTCGTGGCGCTGCGCGAAGAGCTCGCGTGGTTCGAGGCGCTGCCGCTCTTCGGCAAGCGCCTGCTCGTGCCTCGACCGAGCGGGCAGGCAGCGCGAACTGCGCGCGCCATCCGCGAGCGCGGCGGCGAGCCGACGGTGATGCCGCTCATCGCGATCACGGCCCCGCCCGATCCGGCGCCGCTCACGCAGGCGCTCGCCGCGCTCTCGAGCTACGACTGGGTGCTCTTCACGAGCGAGAACGGCGTCGTGTGGGCGTTCGACGCGCTGCGCGCGAGTGGGCGCGATGCACGCGCTTTCGGCGCGGCGCGCATCGGCGTCATCGGACCGCGCACCGGGACGGCGCTCGAGCGCTACGGGCTCGTGGCCGATCTCGTGGCCGAGGAGCACGTCGGCGAGGGACTCGCGCGCGACATCTTGAGCCGTGGCACGCCGCGCCGCGTGCTCGTGCTGCGGGCGCTCTCGGCGCGCGACGCGTTGCCGAACACGCTGCGCGAAGCGGGCGCCACGGTGGATGTCGTCGCGGCTTACGAGACGAAACCCGTGCCCGAAGCCGCGCCGAAGCTCCGCGAGCTCCTCGAAACGCGCGCGCTCG
Source organism: Polyangiaceae bacterium (assembly GCA_036274215.1). Lineage (GTDB taxonomy): Bacteria > Myxococcota_A > Polyangia > Polyangiales > Polyangiaceae > PMG-095. The sequence goes on from DASUGE010000198.1 coordinate 4,268, forward strand.
ACGCCGTGCTGCTCACGTCGAGCTCGACGGCGGAGAGCCTGGTCGAGCGCCTCGGGGCTCGTGCCGTCGAGCTGCTTTCCGGTCTCACCATCGCGAGCATCGGCCCCGTGACGACCAAGACGGCGGAGGGGCTCGGCCTGCGGGTGGCCGTGACGGCTTCGACGTACACCGTGGACGGCTTGCTCGACGCGCTCGAGCGACATTATCGTGGCGGCTGATGGCGACGATGATTTCGGCATCCCTGACTCCCGCCGAGGCTGACGAGCGCGTGCTCTTCGACGGTTACGCGTCGCTCGTGCCGAGCATCGGCGCGCTGTTCCTCGCCATCTTCACGCTCGGGCTCTGGCTCCTGCCCCTCTGGTGGCGCTCGCGTTCACGCCACTACCGGCTCACCACGAAACGCGTCGTGGTCGAGACGGGCGTGCTCGGCAAGCAGCTCGAGCAGGTCGACCTCTATCGCGTGAGTGACTACACGGTCACTCGCCCCGTCGGCCAGCGACTGCTCGGCACCGGCAACCTCATCCTGCGTACCCTCGACAAGACGTCGCCCGTCGTCGCGATCGAGGGCATTCGCACGGATGTCGTCGCCTTGTACGAGAGCATCCGGGCCGCGACCGAGAGCGAGAAAGCGCGACGGGGGACCGTCCGCGTCGTCGAGAACGAGTAGCGGACGCGGCTCCGCGCGGGGGGTGTCGACCGAGGGCCTTGTCATCGGCTCGGAGCGGCGCAAAGAATGCCGCACGATGATGGTTGGGGCTCGCTGGCTCGCGGTCGCACTCTTGCTTTCGGCTTCACCCGCGTTCGCGCAGCAAGCGGATGAGTCCACGCGCACCGCCGCTCGCGCCCTCGGCACGGCGGGCGTCGAAGCCTACCAAGCGAACGATTTTGCGACCGCGACCGACAAGCTCGAGAAGGCGTACGCCATCCTCAAGGTCCCGACGCTCGGGCTCTGGTCGGGCCGCGCGCTCGTGCAGACGGGCAAGTGGATCGAAGCGAGCGAGCGCTTTCTCGAGGTCACGAGCCTGCAGGTGCCCGCCGGGGACGTCGCCGTGCAGAAGCAGGCCCAGGCGGACGCCGCGCTCGAGCTCAAGACGCTCACGCCGCGCGTGCCCGTCGTGACGGTTGCCGTCGAGGGGGCGGAGCTCGCGGACTGCACGGTCACGATCGACGGACAGCCCGTCGCGAACTCGCTGCTCTCCGCCGGTCGCCTGATGAATCCCGGCAAGCACCTGATCGAGGGCCGGCACGGTAACGAGCAAGCGCGCACGGAGGTCACGGTGACCGAGGGCGAGCGCTCCAAAGCCGTCCTGAAATTCACCGCGCCGGCGCCGCCACCGAGCGTCGCGCTGCCTCCGCCCGCGCCGCCGCCCCCGCGCGAAACGAACGCATCGCCCGGCGGGGCCCAGCGGACGCTCGGTTTCGTCGCGCTCGGAGCGGGCGGCGTCGGGCTCATCGTGGGTGGCATCACGGGCGGCGTGGCGCTCGGCAAGAAGAGCGACATCGACGACAACGCGAGCTGCCGCGACGACCGCTGCGCGCCGAGCGAAGCCGACTTGGTCGATTCCTACAATACGATGCGGACGGTGTCGTCCGTGGGCTTCATTGCGGGCGGCGTGCTCGCGGCAACGGGCGTGGTGCTGCTCGTGACGGCGCCGAGCGGCGCGTCGGCGCAAGCGTTCGTCGGGCCACAATCGCTCGGCGTGCGGGGGCGCTTCTGATGCGACGCACGGCGGCTTGGTCGGTGGGTGCGCTCGTCGCGGTCGCGTGCGCGCTGCCCTCGGTGGAGACGGATCCGTCGCTCACGCCCGGTGCGGGCGGAACGAGCGGCGCCAAGGGCGGCTCGAGCGGCACAGCCAGCGGCACCGGGGGCAAGGGCGGTACCGGTGCGGTCGGTGGCGATGCGGGCGCGAATGCCGGCGACGAGCGCGAGGCCGCCTGCGGCGACTACTGCACGACGTACCTAGCCGCGTGCGGCGATTTCGAGGCGAACACGTACGACGATCTCGGCGACTGTCTCAACACGTGCTTCACGTCCAACTGGCCGCTCGGCACTGATTCCAGTCAAGTCAACAGCGTCCAGTGTCGCGTCGTGCACGCTCACCTCGCCGAAACAGCGGGCCAGAATCCACACTGCTTCCACTCCGCCGAAGTCCCTTCGGGAACATCCTGCGCGCCACCCGCGAAGTAGGATTTTGGGGGTCGGGAGGGGCAGTCGGCGAGCGGTGCTCACGCACTGCGGAGAACGGTCGCGGCGTTCGGCGGGAGCGACAGCGGAGGCAGGGCAATGTTGCATTCAAACATTGCATCGCGCGGTGCCGCGCTAGCTGCGCCCGGAATGCCGGCTGGCCTTACAGCACGACGCGCGCGAGGAAAAACTTGTTGTTCTGATCCTTGGTCGTCAGAAGCTCGAACTTCTCGACCTTGCCGAGCTCGGTTTTGAGCGTGGACTCGCGGGTGTGCTCGGTCGTGACGTAGACGACGCTCGTGCCGCGGTCGCGCTCGTCTTTGAGCCAAGTCTTGAATTTGGCGCCGCTCGAGACGAAGGCGGGGATGTGATTGCCCGTATAGAAATTCTCGCCCTTCCAGTTCATTTGGAAGGCAATGAGCGGCTCTTCCGGGCCTTTTCGGCGGCGGTAGTACTCGAGAATCGTCTCGCGCTGACCCCAATGCGGTGCGGCGCGCACGATGTAAACGTCGAGGGCCCACGCCGCCGCCCACACGCCCGCGCACGTCACGAGCACCGCGGCATGATGCCGGAGGCGCGGTACGGCCAGCGCGACGGCACCGAACGCCGAGACCCAAGTGACGGCTGAAAGCACGCCCCGAAAGTCGAGGTTCGTGGGCCACGGCCGCGCGTAGTTGTAGCTCGCCAGGAACGTCAGACGCGCGGGTCCCTCCGGGTCGTCGACGGACGAGAGGTCACGCCCGACGAGGAGCACGACGACGGCCGCAGCGACCCCGAATGCCGCGGCGATGGCGCGCGCGTGGCCGTCGCTCTCCGTCGGCTCGGCGGGTGCGGGCCAACGGCGCACGGCGAGCACGAAGAGCGCCACGCCGCCCGCAAGGCACACCCCCGCCGCGAGCGGGGACGCGGCCGGTGCCGGCACGCGTCCGACGAACGACGCCGGGAAGAGCTCGAGCGCACCTCCGAGGAAGAGCAGCGCGGAGCCGCTCATGAGCCCCAAATAGAAGGCGAGCTCGCGGCCGCTCGGCGCGCGCGCCGGCAGGGCGCGGTCGAGCACGATGCCCGTGAGGAGAGCGATCGGCGGCACGGCGGGCAGGATGTAATGGTGGAATTTCGTGAGCGAGATCGTGAAGAGCGAGAACGCGATCGCGAACCAGAGCAGCAAAAAGCCCATGCCCTCGGCGCGCGGGCTCTTCGCCTCGTCGCCTTCGCGCTGCGTGCCGAGCAGGCCGGCGACGCCGAGCCCCGTCCACGGGAACAAGCCGTAACCGAGCTGCCAGACGTAGTAACGAAAGCTCACGTCGTCGCCCGTGTTCGTGTCGTGAACGTGCACGAACGCGCGCTTGTACATGTCGTGGAACAGCAATCGATCCGTGAAGGGCGCCCCGTGGCGGGCGTACATCTGCACGTACCAGGGCAGGCACAGGCACGCGACGACCAGCATCATGCTCACGAGCTCGAGCCGTGCGAAGTCGCGCCAACGTCGCGCGGCTCCGACCGCCGCCACGACGATGACGACCGGCAGCACGAGCCCGGGCGCGCCCTTCGCCATGGCCGACAGCGCGGTGAGCATCCACGCCGCGATGAAATAGAGCCGTTGCACGCGCCGCTCGCCGCGATTGGCCCACAGAAACGCCGCCAGGATCGCGAGCCAGATCAGCGCCGCGAGACCGGGCTGGAGCACCGGATCGACGGGCGCTGTCCAGCGGCAGGCCTCGTTGCCGGGCAGCTCGCAGTTGCCGGGCGACCCAAACAGGATCTCGTCGAGATGCCAGCGAAACCCGCGGCTCCCGAGCGTTTGCAGCGAGAGGTGGCGCGAGAACAGGTAGAGCACCTGCGGGATCACCCCGGCGATCACGAGCCCGACCACCAGGTGGTAGCCGGAGACGCCCACGGTGCGCTTGCCGATGCGGACCGGATGGACGGCGGCACGGCGCTCCGGGTCCGTGCCGAGGGCGAGC
>DASUGE010000199.1:0-3280 GCA_036274215.1 Polyangiaceae bacterium
CGGTGAGCGGCCGCGGGCTCGACGCCAAGCCCGGCGAGCTCGTCGTCGTCGCCGGTCGGCTCGTTCGCGGCTCACTCCGCGACGCGAAGCTCGTCGAACGGACGCGAGCCCCCCTGCCCCGTGGCGACGGCGACCTCGCCCGCTTCACGCTCGAAGGCACCGCCGCACGCCTCCGCGAGCGCGCCCTCGTGCTCGCCGAGATCCGAGCCTACTTCGCGGAGCAGTCGTTTCTCGAAGTGGAGACGCCGATCCGCGTGCGCGCTCCCGGCGTCGACGCCCACGTCGACGCCATCGCCAGCGCGGGCCGCTACCTCATCACCTCGCCGGAGCTCGCCCACAAGCGCTTGCTGGTGGGCGGACTGCCGCGGATCTTCGAGCTGGCGCGCGTGCTCCGAGCCGACGAGCGGGGCCCCCTCCACGAGCCCGAGTTCCTACTTCTCGAGTGGTATCGAGCCTTTGCGGGCGTCGACGCCATCCGGGCCGAGACGGAAGCGCTCGTTGTCCGCGTCGCCCGCCGCGTGCGCGGCCGCGCGGAGCTCGTCGCTCCCGGCGGAAGGAAGCTCTCGCTCCGCCGCCCGTTCCCGCGCATCTCGGTGCGCGACGCGTTCCGTCGCTACGCCGGCATCAAAGACGCGGTCGCCCTCGCTGCCAGCGACGAGGCTCGCTACTTCGAGCTCCTCGTCGGTCGAGTCGAGCCGGCGCTCGCGAAGCTCGAGCGTCCTGTCTTCCTCGTGGACTACCCGCTCTCACAAGCCGCGCTCGCGCGCCCGTCCGCGCGCGATCCCAGCGTCGCCGAGCGCTTCGAGCTGTACGCGGGCGGCGTCGAGCTTTCGAACGGCTACGGAGAGCTCACGGATCCCGTCGAGCAGGCGCGCCGGTTTCGGGCGGAGCGCGCCGCACGCCGCGCCGAGGGCCGGCGTGTTTACCCGACCGATCAGCGCTTTCTTCGCGCCTTACGCGAGGGCATGCCGCAGGCGGGCGGAAACGCGCTCGGCGTGGATCGCCTCGTGATGCTCGTGACGGGCGCGGCACGGATTTCCGACGTGGTCGCGTTTCCGAGCGACGAGTGAGCGGAGCCTAATCCCCGATCGCCGGCACGCCCGAAACCGCCTGGCTGAAGAAGCGCACCATGTCGGCGTTGGCCGTGGGCTCCTCGAAGACCACGAAGTGGCCGTCGGTCACCTTCTTGTACTCGCGCATGCCTTGCGTGAGCGTGCCGTTCGCCAGGTTGCCCGAGAGCGGCGCGTCGACGAGGTCGAGGGGCGTGGAGAGCGGGCTCTTGCCGGTGTCTTCGAGCACGGGCTTCACGAGGGCGAGCGCTCCGGCACGCGCGTAGATGGCGAGCGTGACCGGGGGCGCGTAGCTGTCCCCCGTGCCGTAGGTCTGGAAAAGGTGCTTCGCGGTGTGCCCCTCGAGCGGCTCGGTGGCGACGTAGCGGGCGAAATTGAGCGGATCGGCGGGATCGATCCATTGCTGGAGGAGCGTGAGCACCGGGTGGTACTCGCCGATGTCGCCCGTCACCGAGAGATCGGAGAGCGCGATGGGGAGCAGGCTCTTGATGTCGACGGGCTTCGATTTGGTGAGGAGCGCGTTGATGAGACTCGCGCCGTTGCCCGAGAGAAGCGCCGCTTTGTAGGCGTCGCCGTAGGGCAACATCAGGCTGCCCTCCGTCGAGCCCTGCGAATGACCGAAGAAGAAGAGCTTCGTCGCGTCGATGGTGGTCGGACTTTCCCCGCTGCCGTCGAGCGTCGCCGCAAAGGCCGCGAGTGAGAGCTGATCGGCCGCGCCCTGGATCGGATTGCCACGCGCCGCTTTGGGGTTCAGGAAGTTGAAGAAGAGGTTGTCGGGGCTCTCTTCGGAGCCGCCGCGGCGGGGGCCGTGCTCCACCTGATCGATGCCGAGCACGGCGAATTTCACGTCGCCGGAGCTCAGCGCACCGGCGACGGCGTCGGTCGCGTGATCGCGGAACGAGCCGCCCGTGCCGTGCGCGAAGACGACGAGCGGCCAACCGGCGCTCGGCATCGCCGCGTCGTCGTTCGGCACCGTGAGCGAGAGGCAGACGTCCTCCGTGCGCGTGGGCTCGAGCACGATATCGCCCCCGTCCGCGGGCGTGAGGTACGGCGCGGTGCCGGTCTGGAAGATCGGTAACGTCACGAGCGCGTGGTACTCGTCGTAGTCGGCGGCGGCCTTGCCGCAGCCGCGAATTCCGGCGTGATCCGGGCACGGCGACGTGACGCCCGTATCGCACTTCGTCCACGAGCTCGCTGCGGGCGGGTCCAGGTCCGCGACCGCGTCGGCCACGGCTTGCATCGTGTCGCGCACGCCGCCGACGGTGAACACGCTCGCGTTCAGGATCGTCGCCGCTTCGATGTCCTTGGCGGCCAGGTAGTCGCGGAGCGGCGCATATTTCGCGTATTGGTCCGTGAGCGCCGGGTCCGAGGGGGCGCTCGACGCGAGCAGGCTCACGAGGTTCGGCGGCTGCGCCACGGCGGAGCCGTCCGCGGCCTTGATCTGCGTCGTCAGGAACACCGCGTACGTGTGCCCTGGGGTGAGCGGCACGCCGCGCGGCCGTCGCGCGCCGATCCAGTTGTCGCAAATGTAGGCGTTTGCGCCGCTCGAGTAGAACCACGAAAGGCCCACCGAGGCCCAGGGCTCGCTCACGCTCGGCGTCACGTCGATCCACGCGGCCGGCGCCCCCGCGTCGGTGTTGCTCACCGTCGTCGCATCGAGCGGCCCCGAGAAGCGGAAGAACACCGTCGGGTAAGCGCCCCAGCCGTCGTCGCTGGCCTGGATGGCGTCGCGATAGAGCTTCACGGCGTCGGCGCCGAGCACCCCCGCTCCCGGTGTCGGAAAGCCTTCGAGATCGAGCCCCCTGCTCGACCGGCGCACGTCGTTCGGAAACGGCAGCCGGAAGAAGTCGCCTTCGTTCGCGTCCTCCGCTCCCGGCACCTCGAAGTACGCCCGGACCGACTTGCTCGACGGCGCGTCGCACTTGACGCCCGGAAACACCGGAATTCCCGGCGGCTGAGGGCCGCAGCTCCCCTCGAGACAGGCGAGCCCCTGGTAGCATTCCGAGCTCGTCTCGCACGCGGCTCCGGCGTCGCCGTCGCCCTGCGCGGCGCACGTCGCCGACAGGCCCGCGAACGCGCAGCGCAGTCCCGCCTGGCACTGCGAGTCGAGCAGGCAATGGTCTCCCTCGGCGCCGTCGCCTTCCGGCGTGCAGCGGCCGGCGATGCACTGGAGGCCGCTCGCACACTCGCGCTGGATCACGCAGCCGAGG
>DASUGE010000200.1:0-10611 GCA_036274215.1 Polyangiaceae bacterium
GCGACGCGAGGGCGTCGAGCTCCTCCACGTCGAGGTCGCGGAGGCTCGCGAGGCTCCGCCCGCTCGCGCGCACGAGCTCGACGGCCCGCTGGCACTCGTCGCGCCGTTGGTTGTAGCCGTTCTCCGCGTGAGCATGCTTCACGCCGCTGTCGACGATCAGGAAGCTCGCGTCGTCGTCGGGCAGCGGGACGGGCGTGATGGCGAGCGAGCGGCAGTCGATGAACAGCGCGTGGCCCTCGCGACCTAGCGCGGACGCGAGCTGGTCCATCACGCCCGAGCGAACGCCGACGAAGTCGTTCTCGGCCACCTGCCCGACGCGGGCGAGCTCCGCGGGCTCGAGCGCGGCTCCCGAGAGCGTCGTGAGCGCGAGACCTGTGGCGAGCTCGAGCGCGGCCGAGGACGAGAGCCCCGCGCCGACGGGTACCTCCGACGCGACGCTGATATCCGCCCCGACGACGGAAACGCCCCGCGCTGCGAGCGCGCGCGCGACGCCCTCGACGTAGTCGAGCCAGCTCTCGCGCCGCATGAACGGCTGGTCGAGCGAGAACGAGAGCTCTTCGTCTTGCTCGAGCGAGTAGGCGCGAATCACGCGGTCGGCGCGCGCCGCGGCCGCGACCCACGTGCGCTCGCCGATGGCCATCGGGAGCACGAAACCCTCGTTGTAGTCGGTGTGCTCGCCGATCAGGTTCACCCGTCCGGGCGCGGAGAAGACGCGGGGGACGGAGCCGAAGCGCTCGCGGAAGCGCTCCACGGCGACGCTGCGCGGCGTTTCGCTCATGGTCGCGCGGGCTCCTCGCCGCGGCCGCGGCCACCGTTCGAAAGCTTTCCGGCGAGCGCCTCGACGAGCGCGCGCGCCCCGTCGTTTCCGGCGTGCCGGGCCACGAGCTCTCCGAGCAGGACGAGCGCAGCGTCGCTCGGCGGCTGCGGCTCCGCGGCGAGGAGCGGCAAAAGCTCGGCGAACCGCGCGCGGTCGCCGAGGGCGTCGGCCGCGGCCAGCGCGGCAATCCAGGCATCGCTCGCGCTCGGATCGGCAAAGAGCTCCGCGCTTCCTTCGAGCAACGCGAGGTCCGGAGCGCGCCGCACGAGCGCAACCGACAGCTCGCCCTTCGAAAGCCTGAGCTCGATGGCGGCTCGCCGCACGGCCGGCAGATCGCGGCGCTCGATCGCGCGGTCGAGCTCGACGCCGGTGTCGCCCGGCAGCCGCGCCCCGATCGCTTCGAGCGCGCGCCGAGCGATGAGCTCCCGCTCGCGATCGCGCTGGCGCGCGGCAGCCAGAAGCCGCGCGCGTTGGGCTTCCGGTGAATCGGGGGCGAGCGTCGCGAGGCCGTCGAGCCACGCCCAGGCCTCGGCGCGGCGCCCGAAAGCGAACAGGAGACGCGCCACGAGCTCGGTCGTGCCGACGTCCTCCGGATCGTACGCGGCCGCGAGCTCGCCCGCGGCGAGAGCTTCCGGCTCGCGACCGAGCAGCTCGAGGCAGCGCGCGCGTCCGAGCCAGGCCGGCGCATAGGTCGGCTCGAGCGCGAGAGCCCGCGAAAAGGCCGTGAGCGCGCTCGCGGGGCGCGGGGGGCTCGAGCGCGCCGCTCCGCAGGCGACTTCGCCGTAGCGGGTGAGTAGCTCGGCGCTGTCCGGATCCGAGAGCATCGCGCGCTCGAGCTCCTCGAGGGCACGGTCGCGGTCACCCGTGGCGTCGTAGATCCCCGCGCGGAGCGAGGCCGCGTAAGCCTCCTCGTCCACGGCGCGTCCGGTCTCGGCGCGGCCGTCGACGATGCGCGTCACCTCGGCGCCGCTCCGACACCCCGTCGACGCAGCGAGCGCGGAGACCATCACGGCCACGGCCCGGCGACGCACGCGGAGCGTCATGCGAGCTCGCCGAGGCAACGGACGAGCTCGTCGTTCTCTTCCGGGGTGCCCACGGTGATGCGGAGCTGCTCTGCGAGGCGCCCCGCGCTCGAATGGAAGCTACGCACCAAAATCCCGCGCTCTCCGAGCGCCGTGAACATCGCCTCCGCCGGGCGCTCGGTCTTCACCCACAAGAAATTCGCCTGGCTCGGCGTGACCGACAGGGACGGCAGCGCCGCGAGCGCGCTCGCGAGCCGAGCCCGCTCGCGCTTCACGGCATCGGTCATGCGCGTGACCTCGTCCCAGAGCTCACGGAAAACGACGCGGGAAAGGGCCTGGGAGACGCCGTTCATGTTGTAAGGCAGGCGCAGCTTGTCGAGCTCGGCGACGAGCTTCCGAGGTCCCACGAGCCACCCGACCCTGAGCGCCGCGAAGCCGATCTTGGAGAGCGTGCGCAGCACGACGACGTTCTCGTAGCGGCGGAACAGATCGAGGCGATGTCGATCCGCGTAGTCGACGTACGCTTCGTCGAGCACCACGAGCGAGCGCTCGGCGGCCTCGATCACGCGCGTGAGGCGCTCCGGGCTCGCGAGGGTGCCCGTGGGGTTGTTGGGGCTTGCGATGAAGACGAGATGGGGGTTCGCCATCTCGATGCCCTTCAGCATGCTCGACTCGGCGATATCCCACTCCGCGTCGAGCGGGACCTCGATGACGCGCTCGCCGCGCAGTCGGGCGCTCAGGCGATACATGACGAACGTCGGCGTGGTGGTCAGCACGGCGGGCGGCTCGTGGGGGCGTCGCGGGCGCGCGACCGCGGTCATCAGCAAGGTGATGAGCTCGTCGCTGCCGACGCCGAGCAGGATCTCCTCCGGCGCCGTGCCCAGGCGCTCCGCGATGGCCGAGCGGAGGTCGCTCGCCGTCGCGTCCGGGTAGCGCTCGAAGGCGACGCGACCGAGCTCCTCCGTGAGGCGGGCTTTCACCGCGGGAGGCAGCAGCGGCGGCGCTTCGTTCGCGTCGAGGCGAATGCGGAAGCTGCCTGGATGGGGCAGGTACGCTTTCGCGTCGGCTAGCTCGGTGCGCAAGAGGTCGAGGGCATTGGCCATGCCGGCCCCCGAGTATCACACGAGCCACGAGCCGCGGGGACGAGGCGGTGGTAGGCCCGAGCCTCGTTGCCTTTCACGGACGTTCTCGGCCAGGAGGCGGCGCTCACGACGCTCGAGCGGGCGCTCGCGGTCGGCCGCGTTCACCACGCCTACCGCTTCGAGGGCCCGCCCGGCGTCGGCAAGGAGCTCGCCGCCTTCGCGCTCGCCCAGTCGCTCGTCTGCGAGACGGGCGGTCCGGCGGCGTGCGGGCGTTGTGGCGCCTGCCATCGCGCCGTGACGCTGAGCAACGACGACCCTCGCGTCCCCTTGCATCCGGACGTCGTGCTGCTCGGCCGCGGTCTCTACCGCGGGCTCCTCGGGTCGAGCTCGACGGAGGCGACCGGGATCAGCGTCGAGCAGGTCCGGCGCATCGTGCTGTCGCGCGTCGGATTCCCGCCCCACGAGGGTCGAGCGCTCGTCTTCATCGTGCGCGAGGCGGACGAGATCACCGTGCAGGCCGCGAACGCGCTCTTGAAGACGCTGGAGGAGCCGCACGAGCGCACGCATTTCGTGCTCCTCACGAGCCGGCCGAGCCGGCTGCTCGACACGATTCGCTCCCGTTCGTTGCCCGTGCGCTTCGGTCCGCTCTCCGATCGCATCGTCGCCGGGATTCTGGAGCGCCGGGGCCTCGAGCCCGCGGTGGCGCCGCTCGCGCAAGGGAGCGCCTCGCTCGCGCTCGAGCTTGCCGATCCCGAGGCCCGCGAAGAGCGTGACGCTTTCGTGTCGAGCGCGCTCGCGGCGCTCTCGGCCGCCGATCTCGCGCCGAGCCTGAAGCTCGCCGAAGGTCAGAAGGGTGATCGCGATGGGCTCAAGGCCTCGCTCGCTTTCTTCGCCCAAGCGATCGCCGGCGAGGCGCGCCGGCTCGTCCCGACCAGTCCCGACGGCGCCCTGCGTTGCGCTCTGCAGCACCGCACGATCCTCGAGGCGATACGCGACGTGGAGCGCAACGTCCAGCCGGCGCTCGCCCTGGAAGCGATGTTCGTGCGGCTTCGCAGCGCCTGAGTGGCGACCCTCGCGCGAGTGCTACCCTCGCACGCATGTGCAGGAACATCCGGCCCCTGTTCAACTTCGAGCCCCCGGCGACGGACGACGAGTGCCGGGCCGCGGCGTTGCAATTCGTGCGCAAGGTGAGCGGCACCCGCAAGCCGAGCGGAAAGAACACGCCAGTGTTCGAGGAGGCCGTCGAGCGCATCTTCGCCGTGACGCGCGAGCTCGTCGATTCGCTCGAGACCACGGCTCCGCCGAAGAACCGTGACGTCGAGGCCGAAAAGGCGCGCGCGCGCTCGGCCGAGCGCTACGGCCCCTGACGCGTCGCTCGAGCCTCCGGGCGCCCGCGGCGAAGCACGGCGTCGAGCGCGCGCGCCCGCTCCGTCACCTCGTCGAGCGCCGCGCGTCCGTCCGGCGTCGTTACCGGCAGGAGCGCGCCGATCACGGCGGCTGCCTCCGCGTGTGGCGCGGCGGCCTCGGCACGCGTGAGGTCGATCCCGCCGATGGCGACGAGCGGCACGCCGGCGTGAGCCGCTCGCTCGTGCGCCGCGCGAAGGCCGTCGAGTCCCACGCACGGCTCGTGGTCCGCTTTGGACGCGGTCGCGAACACCGGTCCGAACGCGACGTACGCCGGACGCTCGTCGAGCGCACGCTCGAGCTCGGCGAGCGAGTGGGTCGACACGCCGACGAGCAGCGCGGGCGCGAAACGCCGGACCTCGGCGAGCGGCAGATCGTCCTGGCCGACGTGCACTCCCGGCGCTCCCGCGAGCAGCGCCAGATCGGGCCGATCGTTGGCGAAGAGCGTCGTGCCCGCGCGTTGACAGATTGGCGCGAGCGCGCTGAGCAGCGCGAGCGTGTCGCGCGCGCTTGACGATTTGGCACGAAGCTGGACCACCGCGGGCCGTGCCGCGAGAACGGCGCCTGCAAACGCCAGGATGTCGAGCGAGCGGGCTCGCAGGCTATCGACGTCGAGGATGGGGTAGAGGCCAGAGGGAGCCAAGACGACCCAGCCTACCCGGGGTGGCGCGGGCGGACGACCCGCGCCGTGCGGAGCCCTTTTCCCCGCTCCGCGCGGCTGTGCTACGTCGGCCGCGCATGCACGCTCGGTTCGCGCTCCTCGCCGGCTCGGCCTTGGCCCTCGTGTTCGCGATGCATTGCGCAAAGAGCACCAAGCCGGCCGAGGTCGCCCCCGTCTCGCCTCCGTTCGACGCCGGCACGGACGCCGGCGAGGGCGGAGCGGGCGGCGCAGCCGACGCCACCCCCGAACGACCGCGCCCCGATCCCGCGCTCGTGCAGAAGGCGCTCGATCGCACGGGGACGCCGACCGCGAACGACGAATCCGCCCACGGGCTGCGCTTCGAGGTCGTCGAGGTCGGTCCCGAAAAGACGTGGGCGCTCGCCGTCGTCAATCGCGGCAGCGAGCCGATGACCGTCGCGTTCGATCCACGCCTGCTCACGCTCGAGGTCGCGCCTCCGCCGGATCCGAAGGCCAAGAAGCCGGTGAAGCCGCGCGTGTGCCGCTTGCCGGACGAGCTGCGCCCCACGCGGGCCGACGCGGCGTACACGGTCTCGCTCGCGCCCGGTCATGGGCTCGTGGAAGCCTTCGACCCGCGGCTTTACTGCATGCCGCAGGGCGGCGTGTCGCCGTTCGTGGCGGGCGCCGAGATTTCCGCGGAGCTCGGCTGGCCCGTGAAAACGAAGACGGTGTGGCAACGGGGCAAGCGCGTCGAAGAGGTGCTGCCCCAGACGCCGCCGTTCGTCGCGCGCGTCGAGCCTCCCGCCGAAGCGAGCGACGCCGGTGCCGACTCAGGCGGCGCCGACGCCCCTGCCACGGCCGGCGCGGACGCGGGCGGCGAGATCGTGATGACCGACACGACGGACGCGGGCGCGAGCCGGCCCCACGACGAAGGCGTCAAGGAGCTTCATTCCACGCCGTTCGCGCTCGGCAACGACTACGCGCCGCCCCCGCCGCCGCCCGCTGCCGGCCTCGCGTTCGAGGTGACTCAGGGGTCGGATGCGCAGCGCGAGGCCACCGCCACCGTCACCGTGAAGCTTTCGAACCACGGCTCGACCGCGGCCGACGTCTACTTCCGGCGCGAGCTCGTGACGCTCGAAGTGAGCAGCGTCGACGGCGTCCAGACGTGCGATCCCGGGCCGGACGATCGCTCACCGGATCGCCAGGCGTTCACGCACCTCGCGCCCGGCCGCTCCATTTCCGTGACGAGCCGGCTCGCGGAAATGTGCGCGCAGGAGACCTTCGCTCGCCCCGGGCTCTACCTCGTCGGCGGCTCGTTCGACGGCGTCGTTTCGGGCGCCGAGTTCGGTTTCGACGCCTTCGTCGGTCACCTCGACGCACCGAAGAGCGTCACGGTACGCGTGCGGACGGGAACGCTGCCCTTCCCGGGCGAGCGTGCGCTCGAAGAGGTGCAAGTCGGCGTCGCGCCGCAGCACTGACATTTCTCAGACGGACGGACCGTGAGCCTTACGCGGCGCGGCATTATGCTTGGATTTTTTCTCTGACTGCGGAAAGTCAGAAAGCCCTCGCCGACTTGTGTGCATCCCCTCGTGATGCAATTCTTGGAATCCGATGACGCGATTCCTCTCTCTCTTAGGCGGTGGTCTGGTAGGGCTCATGACGGTATGGGGGTGCTCGAGCCTGCCTCCGCCGAGTGACGGAGACGACGACGACAGCACCTCTGGCTCCGGCAACAAGGGCCAGGGCGGGGCGAGCTCCTTTGCGGGCGCATCTGGAAACGGTTCCCTAGGCGGTACTGGCGCGGGAACGTGCACGGCGCCGCAGCAGTCGTGCAGCGGCGTCTGCACCAACGTGCAGTCCGATCCGCTCCATTGCGGCAACTGCGCGACGTCCTGCGGTGCCGCGTTCTGCTCGAACGGCACGTGCAAGATGGCGTGCGACGCCGGGCTCGATACGTGCGGCAACGCGTGCGTCAACACGCACGGCTCGGACATCAACAACTGCGGCGCGTGCGGCATGCGCTGCGCCGCGACGCAGACCTGCAACGGCGGCATCTGCACGACGCCGAGCGCGGGCGGTGCGAGCGGCGCGGGCGGCTCGTCCGGCTCGGGGAGCGGCGGGCAACCTCCCGTCGGAGGCATGGCCGGTCAGGGTGGTACGATTTCGGCTGGCGGTGCCGGCGCTACGGCGGGTTCGGGCGCGGGCGGAGCGGCAGGCGGCAGCACCGGCATGAATCCGCCGGGCTACTGGACCTACCAGACCATGCACGGCTGCGCGTGGACCGGCATCGACACGGTCTCGGGCACGACGACCACGGTGACGCCCAAGGACTTCACGATGAACCACGCGGCGGATGCGCCCTACTGCGTGAAGGGCACCGTGAACGCCGACTACGAATCCGTCGCGCTTTTGGGCTTCAATCTCGCTCAGCCGGCCGAGGGCGCGAATTGCACCTACGACCCGGCTGCCGCGACGGCGGCGGGTCCGCCGGAGATCGCCATGACCGGCATGGGTCTCGCGATCAGCTTCTCGAAGACGACGGCCTCGACGCTGCGCGTGCAGATGCAGGGCCAGGACGGCGCGACCAACGGCGCGCACCGCTGGTGCACGACCATCACCGACGCGGCGGGTCCCGTCTTCATCCCGTACTCGTCCTTCACGACCGAGTGCTGGGAAGGCGGCACACCCGTGAAGTACAACAACGAGAAAATCTCGGCGGTCGTCTTCCTGGTCCCCGGCAACACGGCGGCGTCGCCTTACGACTTCTGCATCAACGGGTTCGCGATGGGCACGAGCGTGGCCGACGCACCGGCTGGCGGCTCGAGTGGTCCGCTCTCGGGCACCATCGGCGGCCCGGGCTCGACCGACCTCGACTTCCAGCGCGTGAAGGTCAAGAAGGACGGCCACAGCTACATCATCCAGAACAACAACTGGGGTAACCCGAGCGGTACGGATCAGAAGATCTCGTACATGGACAACAGCTTCACGATCACGTCGCCGACCGGTAGCGGCAACTCGTCCGGTGCGCCCGCCTCGTTCCCCTCGATCTTCATCGGCGCGAACGGCGACACGCAAAATGGCGCGTATTCGACGAGCTCGGACGACCATTTGCCGAAAAAGGTGAGCGATATCACGAGCGTGACGACCAGCTTCCGCCACAACGTGTCGGGTGGCGGCATGAACGCCACGTACGACGTGTGGTTCGCGAACTCGCCGCCCACGGCTCGGTACGACGACGGCATCAACGGCTTCGTGATGATCTGGCTCTACGACCCGCCGAACGCCCAGCCGATCGGTAGCTCGAGCCGCACGGCGACGATCGCCGGCAAGGCCTTCAACGTGTGGTCGGGCACGCGCGGCGGCGGTGGCTCGAACTCCAACGCGCCGGTCGTTTCGTACGTCGCGCAAGCGGCGACCACGAGCATGACGAACTTCAACCTGAAGGATTTCATCACCGACGCCGGCAACGGCATCTCGGGCATGTACCTGACGGACGTGTTCGCCGGCTTCGAGATCTGGACGGGCAGCGACAGCAACGGCAAGTCGGTCCAAGAGTTCACGGCCGTCGTCGCGCCGTAGCCCCGAAGGAGCTTGGCCCGCCGCCCCGTCGCGCGGCGGGCCAACGCTTTCTGCTCGTATCGCCCGCTGGCCGTACGTCTCGCGAGCCCTATGCTCGGGGCATGCCCGAGCTCGAGCTTTTCATCGTCGACAAGAACGATACGTCTTGGTCCATGCGGCCGTGGCTGCTCCTCGTGCACCACGGCATCCCTTTCACGGAGACGTCCTTCGTTTCCGCCGATCCCGCGACGCCCGCGAAGATCCGCGCCGTTTCGCCGACCGGTCGCGTGCCCGTGCTGCGCGTCGGCAAGCGCTTCGTGTGGGAATCGCTTGCCATCGTCGAAACGCTCGCCGAGCTCCATCCGGATCGCCCGCTCTGGCCCCGTGACCGCGAAGAGCGCGCGCACGCGCGCTCGCTCGCGTCCGAGATGCACGCGGGATTCTTCGAGCTCAGGCGCCATTGCACCATGAACCTCGCGCTCCGCACGCGCGTGGAGCTCGACCCGGCGCGAAGGCGGGAGCTCGACCGGTTCGAGCGTCTCGTCGAGGGCGCGCGGAGCGGCAGGGCGACCGGTGGTCCGTATCTCTTCGGCGACTTTTCTGCCGCGGACGCCATGCTCGCGCCCGTCGCGACGCGCATCGTTTCCTACGGGCTCGACGTGGGAGCGACCACGCGCGCTTGGATCGACGCCGTGTACGCGCTCCCCGCGTTTCAACGCTGGGAGCGGGAAGCGGCGGCGGAGCTTCGGGAGCGCCCGCTCGCCGCTCGCGTCGGTGCGCCGTTCGCGGGCTCCGTAGAGGAGCGCATCGTTGCCGGTCCCTGCTACGCCGTCATCTTCTCGAACCAGCGCCG
The DNA here is from genome assembly GCA_036274215.1 of Polyangiaceae bacterium. Taxonomy (GTDB): domain Bacteria; phylum Myxococcota_A; class Polyangia; order Polyangiales; family Polyangiaceae; genus PMG-095. The sequence continues at coordinate 9,356 of DASUGE010000200.1, forward strand.
CGGCGCGCCGCCGGAATACGACGCAACGGCGAAGCGCATGTCCGAGCTCGCCCCGACGATGCCGGGCTTCTTGGGCTACGAAAGCACGCGTGGCGCCGACGGCTTCGGCATCACCGTGAGCTACTGGTCGTCCCTCGACGCCATCGCCGGCTGGCGAGCGCACGCCGAGCACGCCCTCGCGCAAGCCGCGGGTCGGGAGCGATTCTACGCCGCGTACGAGCTACGCGTGGCGCGTGTCGAGCGGCACGTGCGCTTCGACAGCGCAAGGAGCCCGTCGCGTTCGGAAGCTTACTTCTAGTCAGTGCGCCGGATTTCGGCGCATGTTCCAGTATTGCCTAGGATCAGGTGGCGTCGCGGGCTTGCCTTCGACAGCCTCGAGCTCCTCGAGATTGGCTTTCGGGCGCGGATCGGTGGGATCGAGCGCCGCTGCGTGCTGGAACGCGGCCCGGGCGTCGGCGTAGCGCTTCTGTTTGGCCGCGATCGTGCCGGCGTTGATCCATGCCGCGCCGAGCTTCGGATCGAGCTCCGTCGCGCGCTTGGCGCTCGCGCGGGCGTCTTCGAGCCTGCCGGCGAGCTCGAGCGCGTGGGCGAGATTCGACCGGTACGTGGCGCGCGCGGGGTCGAGCTCCGTCGCGCGCGTGAGCTCGCTCACGGCGCGCTCGATACGCCCTTGCGTGAGGCAAGCGGTTCCGAAATCGGAATGGGCGCGTGCGTCGTTCGGTTCGAGTGCCACGACCTTCTCGAACGCCTCGGCTGCGGCACCGACGTCCCCCGTGAGGAGCAGCGCGGTGCCGAGGTTGGTGAGCGGCGCTGCCTCGTTCGGCGCGAGCGCGACCGCGTGGCGCAGGTGGGGCAGCGCGAGCGCGCTCTGGCCGGTCGACATGAGCACGACCGCGAGCGTCGAAACGGCCTCGAGATCGTTCGGAGCGAGCTCGACGGCGCGGGTCAGGCGCTCGGTTGCCTCGGCGCCGCGACCGAGCACGAGCAGAGCCTTGCCCTCCTCACGATAGAGCGGAGCAAAGTCGCTCGAGCGAGAGCGCGCCGTTGCGAGGTCGCCGACGAGCGCGAGCAGGCGCTGGTTCTTTGGAGCCGAGCCGAACGCGAGCACGACGCTCGGCGCCGCGAGCTCGACGCGGGCGAGGCCGGCGTGCGGCGCGGGGTCGCCGGGGGCGAGTCGCAGCGCGCGACCATAGGCGTCCTTCGCGTTGGGGAGGTCGTCGCGATCGTCGGCAGCGTCGCCCTCGGCGAGGGCGAGA
>DASUGE010000201.1:0-15501 GCA_036274215.1 Polyangiaceae bacterium
CGCAGCCGAGGCCGGCCCCCACGCCCTTGCCGCCAGTGCCCGCCACGCTGCTGCCGCCCGTCGACTCACCGGCGCTACCGACGGCCCCGCCCTCGTTCCCTTCGCCGCCCGGCGAGCTCGCCGCGGAGCCCTTGCCGCCGCTGCTCGAGCCGCCGCTGTCGGGGAAGCCGCCCCCGGTGCCGCCGAGCGTGGCGCTATGCGACGCCCCGGAGCTACACGCTCCCGCCATCAACATCACCAGCGAGCCCCACCCGATCCCTCCAAGTAATCCAGGCTCGAGACTTCGCATGATCTCGAAGTCTACAGGACGTTTCAGCTCGCCATCAATTCTCTTCGGCCGTCGCGTTCGCCACCCGCCAGTTCACGGGCAAGTCCAAGAAACCCTCGAGGCAGAAGAAATCGTACAGCTCATTGCAGACGACCGCGGCACTCTCGCTATAAACGTGCGGATCCGAGAAGAAGCGAATCGTCTCCTCCCGGTACTCGCTCCCCGCTTCGGCCAGGCGCCGGCCGAGCTCGTCCCCGCAGAAATTGACCATCTGCTCCATGAAAATGCGCTCCCACTGCTCGCGGAACGCGGGGAAAGCATCGGTCAGGATCTTGTGCCCGACGCTGTCCGGCCGCCGCGCCGTCTCGGCCGCGCGCACGGTATTTTTCGCCATCGCCTCGACGCGGGGAGGCAGGTAGTCGCGCATGAACTCCGAGACGACACCGGCGTAGATCGTCATCACTTGATTGAGCTCCGGCGAGCGTCGCGAGAGGAACGCCACCTGGAGATCCCGCTCGATCTTCGCGAGGAGCTCGAGGCTGCCGCGCGCGACCTCCTCGCCTTCGTACTCGAAGCCTTCGAGCTCCGCGCGCAGGCGATGCTTGTAGCGGCCGAGCACGTAGTAGACGCCCTGCTCGGCGTGGAAAATGGTCTTCTCCTTGTCGCCTTTGCTCTTCTCGTGCAGCTCGCTCTCGAAGAAGAGCTTGGCGACGCGGCGCCCGAGCGGCTTCAAGATGCGCGTCGTGAACTGCGACTCCGACGAAAAGACCTTGTGGAGCAGGAGCGCCATCGAGCTCACATGCTGTGCTTCCATCTCCTCCGCGGTCTGACGCCCCCCGGTCGCTTCCTGCGCGGCCGCTTGCATCGCCTGGAGCTGCGCGACGACTTGCGCCGTGATCGCGTCGAGCTCGGCGTTGGTCTCCATCTCGCCCTTGTAGTGAACGATGCGAGCGTGAACCTGCTCCTGGAGCAGGCCGAGCGCCTGGAGCGTGAGCGAGTTCTTCTGGTCCGCGCTCATCGGCGCGGGCGGTGCTTCCGGCGTATGAGCCGTGGGCGGCGGCAGCGGGCGGCTGCCCGGTACCGGCGGGCGCGCTGCGTCTCCGGCCTGGGGACGCGGCGGGGGCGGTCGCCGCGGCGGGGGTTTGGGCGGGGCGGCAGTCACCGAACGCCGATCATAGACGAGAACCGGGCTTCGCGGCGAGGGGCGGGCCCCGTGTTGGCTCTCTTTGGCTCTCTCGTTGACAGGGCGGATATCGTGCGCCAAATGCGTGTGGATAACCCCATGCTCGAACCGGACCAAGTGAAGGCGCTCCTCGACGCCGCGTTCCCCGCCGCCGACATCGACCTCGTGGATCTCACGGGCACGCGCGACCACTACCAGGCGCGCATCGTCTCGAACGCCTTCGCCGGAAAGTCGCTGATCGAGCAGCACCAGCTCGTGTATCGCGCCCTCGGCGATGCCATGCACGGCCCGATCCACGCGCTCGCATTGAAGACCTACACGCCCGAAGCCTGGGCGAAAGCTCAACCAAGGTAGACACAGATGGATGACACGCTCCGCGAACGCATCAAGAGCACGATCGAGGGCAGCCCCGTGGTGCTGTTCATGAAAGGCACCAAGAACTTCCCGCAGTGCGGGTTCTCGGCCAAGGTCGCCGGTATCCTGAAGGAGCAGGGCGTCGCCTACCGCGACGTGAACATCCTCACCGATGAGGAGCTGCGCATGGGCCTGAAGGAGTACTCGAACTGGCCCACCTTCCCGCAGCTCTACGTCGCCGGAAAGCTCGTGGGCGGCTGCGACATCGTCACGAGCCTCCACGAAAGCGGAGAGCTCGGAACCCTGCTCGGGAAGTAAACGTCGGGTGGATCGGCCGCTCGTCCTGCTCGCCAACGACGACGGCTTCCGGGCCCGGGGTCTTCGGCTCTTGCGCGAGGCGCTCGGGCCGCACGCGGAGGTCGTCGTCTGCGCGCCGGAGGTCGAGCAGAGCGCGGCGAGCCACGCGCTCAGCCTGCACCGGCCGCTTCGGCTCTACTCGCACGGCGACGGGGTCTTCTCGGTCGACGGCACGCCCGCCGACTGCGTGTACGTCGCGCTGCACGGCGAGACGCGTGTCTTGCCGCGACGGCCCGACGTGCTCGTCTCGGGCGTGAACCACGGCGTGAACCTGGGCGACGACGTCTTCTACAGCGGCACCGTGGCGGCGGCGCGCGAAGGCGCGCTCAAGGGCATTCCCGCTCTCGCGATCTCGGCCGCGCGCGACGCGGACCTCGATGCGGCGGCCGTGCTCGGCGCGCGCCTCACGCTCGCGCTCGCGTCGGCTGCCCCTGGCGCGGCGCTCGTGAACGTCAACGTGCCGCCCGGTCGCGATTGGCCGCTCCGGGCGACGCGCCTCGGGCGACGCATCTACCGCGACGAGGTCGAGTTTCGCCGCGACCCGCGCGGCGGCGAGTACCTCTGGATTGGCGGGCCCGGGGCGCGCCATCACCCCATCCCCGGCTCCGATACCGAGGCGTTCGACGCCGGAGTGGTCGGCATCACACCCCTCGTGCTCGATCTCTCGGACCGCTCGGGCGGTGGGCTCGCCGAAGCGCTTGCGGCCGCGCTCGGGGCCGGGCAATAGGTAGCGCATGGCCGCGCGCAAAGGGTCGTTCGCCAAGCCTCAGAAGCCCGTTCTGGCGCGCCCCCTCCCGACGCCACGCGGCGTCGACCTGAAGAAGTCGGCGCCCGCTCCGCGCCCGGTGACGCGCGTTACGCCGCAGGAGTTCGAGCCGCTGCGCTACGTGCGCAGCCTCATCCGCGAGATCCCGGATTTTCCGCAACCCGGCATCCTCTTCAAGGACATCACGCCGCTCATCGCCGATCCCAAGGCGTTCCACATCGTGCTCGACGCCATCGCCCACCATTTCGTGGGAGAGCGCGTCGATGCCGTGGTCGGCGTCGAATCGCGCGGCTTCATCTTCGGCGGTGCGCTCGCCGCGCGCTTGAACGCGAGCTTCGTCCCCGTGCGCAAGCCCGGGAAGCTCCCCTACCGCACCGACAAGGTGTCGTACTCCCTCGAATACGGCGAAGCCGAGCTCGAGATGCACCGCGATTCGTTGAAGGAAGGCGCCGCGGTCCTCGTGGTCGACGATCTGCTCGCGACGGGCGGCACCGCGGCCGCAGCCGGCGAGCTCGTGCACCGCCAGGGCGCGTTCGTCGTCGCCTACGCCTTCGTGGTCGAGCTCTGTAGCCTCGGCGGGCGCGAGCGCCTGTTGCCGACGCCCGCAACCAGCATCGTCAAGTACGAATAGCGGCATGCCGCGCACCTCTCCGGGAGCGCGCTCGCAGTGAGCCGTCGTTCGCGTCGCCGAGCTGGCGTCTAGTCGTCGTCCGCGTCGCCGAGCTCGACCGCGCACGAGACGATCGCCGTGTTCTGGCCGAGCGCGCCGAGCGGGCTGAACGGCGGGCTCGTCGTTCCGACGCGCGCGCTGTTGTCGAGCGCTAGGTAATACTGGCCCGGTGGGAGCGGGAACTTCTGCCGCATGCCCCCCGGCATCAGGCTGAAGGCAAAGATCGGCGCTTCCGGTGGCGGCCCGAGCACGGCGCCGTTTTGCAGACCCTGCCGCCAGAGATCGCCCGTGCCACGCCGAAGCAGGAGCACGTCCATCGGCGGCCCCGTGAGCGCGAGCTGCACGAAGAGCGCCTGGTCGCTCGTGGCCACGCTGAGCGGCCCCACGAGATCGAGCTGATCGGCGTGCACCTCGGTCGTCTCGTTGACCATGGCGTAGCGATCCTTGGACGTGTCGAACGGGCGCGGCGGCTTCGCGGGGGGCGCGAGCTGGCCCATCGCGAAGGAGTCGCCGTCGTCGGCGTGGACGACCGTGAAGCCGCTCGCGAGCTCGCCGGAGACGATTTGTCCGCCGAACGTGTTCATGAGGTAGCCGGCGGGGCCCTGCGCGGCCCAATTCGCGAGCCGATTTTCGATCGAGGTGACCTGGAACGTCGGCCCGAGCAGCGTGCGTGCGGGTCGCGCGTAGATGTAGGCAGCGTCGTCCGCCAGGTAGAAATCCATCTTGTATTCGACGCTCGCGAGCACCGTGAAGGCGACGCGCCCGGCCACCGGTGTCCAAGCGAAGCCGCTGCCCGAGAACGCAACGGTCACCGTCTGCGGACCGTCGTTCACGGTCGTCTGGCAGCTCGCGGGATAGAGCCGGCCGAGCACGTTCGGCGACGGCGCCAGGCGAAGCGGCGCCGAGCGATTGAGCATCTCCGGACACAGGCGTCCCGCTCCGAAATTCGAGAACAGCCACCAGCGGAGCGACGGGCTCGCGTTGACGGGCCCCTTGAACCACGAGCAGCCGCTCGCGATGAGCGCGACGACGAGCGCCGCGAACCCGAGCCCGCGTCGCGCCTGCCCCTTCATGCGAGTCCCGCCTTCGAGAGCGAGACGAGCGCGTCGATCAAGCGCGGTGCGGTGCCGAGCGCCGGAACGCGCACGAGCTCGAGGCCGAGCTCACCACACCAGCCGCGTGCCTCCACGTCGAGATCGTACAGGGTCTCGACGTGCTCGGTCAGAAACCCGAACGGCGCGAGCACGATGCGTGACACGCCGTCCGCTTTCGCCTGCTCGAGGACTTGCCGGAGCGTCGGCCCGAGCCAGTCCCCGCCGTCGGCGCTTTGGCTCTGGAAGGCGAGCGTGTAGTCGTGCTCGAGCTCCTTCCCGACGGCGGCGGCGCTCTCGCGCACGAGGCGCTCGTAGGGGTCGCCCCGCTGGAGGACCACCTTGGGAAGGCTGTGCGCCGTGAGCACGAGGCGCGCGCCCGGTTCCAGCACGGCGCGAATCGCGTCCGCGTGCGCTCGGACGAGGTCCGTGTTGGTGCCCCAGTCCGGCACCGGCACGAGCGTCGGAACGCGGAGGCCCTTCTCTTCACGCTGCATTCGAACGGCTTCTACAGCTGCGACGTAGATGTGGACGCTGTACGGCGCCAGCGGAAGGACGACGAGACGCTCGAGCCCGAGCTCCTCGGCGCGGGCAAACGCCTGCTCGAGGCTGGGCTCCGCGAGGCGCATGCCGACGAGCACCGGAACCCGAACCCGCCGCTCCACGAGCGCCGCCTGCTCCTGCGTCGCGCGAAGCAACGGCGAGCCGCCGATGAGCGCGTACCGCCGCCGTGTCTCGGTGGCGAGCTCGGGCGAAACGGGCCGCCCCGCGCGGATCCGCGAGAGAAAGGCAGGGATCTCATCGAGCTCCTGCACTGTGCCGTGCGATGTAAGTAAAACCCCAAAGCGACCGCCCATGCTGTCGCCCGTCTTCCCAGGGAGTGAGACGGAGGTCAACGATCCGGGAATCTCCGAGGTGTAGAAACCGACGAGAACGTAATCCCTATTGAAAAAGTGGGGCGTTTGAGGTAGGTACGAAACGCTGGGTGTCCTACATGAGCACACCTATTTGTCACCGGACGAGCTCCCTGAGCGCGCGCTGTGAGCGTGGGTGTCGGGACCGCGGGGGTGCGCCATGATCCTGCGCGCGCCTGGCGTCGTGGTGTCGGCCCGTTACCGCCTCGTGCGGCCGCTCGGCGTGGGCGGCATGGGAACGGTGTGGCTCGCGGACGATCTCCTGCTCGACTCGCCGTGTGCGCTCAAGCTGATCGACGACGACAAGGCGCAGAGCACCGAGGTGCGCGTGCGCTTCGCGCGCGAGGCGAAGGTCGCCGCGCAGCTGCGTGGAGCGCACGTCGTCGACGTCTTCGAGCACGGTGAATGGGAGGGTACGCCCTTCATCGCCATGGAGTACCTCCACGGCGAGGATCTCGGGACCCGCCTCGAGCGCGAGAAGGTGCTCGACCCCGCGATGACGTACCGCATCGCGGCGCACGTCGCGCGGGCCCTCGCCCGTGCACACGCGTTCGGCATCGTTCACCGCGATCTGAAGCCGGAAAACGTGTTCCTCGTCCAAAGCGACGACGGCGAGATAGCGAAGGTCGTGGACTTCGGCATCGCCAAGCACGACGCCTATTCGCTGCGCGACAAAACCACCAAGACGGGCTCGTTTCTCGGCACGCCCTTCTACGTGAGCCCCGAGCAGGCGCGTGGAAAGCCGACCGATCACCGCTCGGATCTGTGGTCGCTCGCCGTGATCGTCTTTCAGTGCATGACGGGCCGGCCGCCGTTCGAGAGCGAGGCGCTCGGCGAGCTGATGGGCCTCATCCTGTACGAGGATCTGCCGAAGCCGAGCCTCGTGCGTCCGGGCGTGTCGGAGGCGTTCGACGCCTGGTGGGAGCGCGCGGCCAAGCGTGATCGGGAGGAGCGCTTCCAGTCCGCGCGCGAGTTCGCGGACGCGCTCGGCGAGGCGCTCGGACAAACCGCCAACATCGCCGTGCCGAGCCTCTCCCCTCGCACGAGCTTGATGATCGAGGGCACCGGGGAGCCGATCCTGGAGGAGCTTCGCGAGACGGACGCGCCGCTGTCGCGCACGCGCCATTCGTCGGTGCCGCGCGCGAGCATCGCGACGGCCCTGATTCGCAACCCGCGCCACTGGCGCGCCGCCCTGCGCAATGTGTCGCGCAAGGTGCTGGTCGGCGGAGCGGTTGCCTTCGGGCTTTTGGTCGGCGGCGCGGCCACGCTGCTCTTGCCGGGCACGCGGCCCCGCACGATCGTCGTGCCCCCACCTACGCCGGCGGCCGCCCCGACTGCCGAACCGCTCCCGCGTCCCACGGTCGAGGTGGTCGGCCCCGCGTCCACCACGACGGCGTCCGCGCCGACCAGCGAGAGCGAGCCGGAGCCGTCCGCCTCCGCAAAGTCGAGCCCGGTCAAGGAGAGCTCCACGAGAGAAAGCTCGCCCCCGCGCCGCGTCCCGCGCACCGCTCCCAAGAAGGCGCCCACCGTCCGTCGCGACTACGGGATCTGACGGCTGCTACAGGCAGCTCGGAATTCCCGACACGACCGAGCAGCCCCCGGGGCAGCTCGCGATCGGGGGGCTCGATTGGCCGTCGGCCGCGCAGCGCGTGAGCGACGGTCCGTCGCACGCGTAGGAGAGCGGCTTACAAGCGTTGCAGACGGGTCTGCCGCCGCCCGCGGAGGGATCGGCGTCGCAAAACGGTGTCGGCTCGGCGCAGGCCGGAGCGGTGCTCCACTGCGTGCGATCGGGCGGGCACGACCTGAGCCGCTCGTCGCTCGTGCATTGGTACTCCCCGAGCGCTCCGCCGCACATCGGGTCGCCGCAGGTCCCGGACGCCGGCAGGCAAAGACCCGCGGTCGCGCAGCGGAGGCGTGGGACCCAACGCCCGTCGCTGCACACCTCTGCGCTCGTCTCGACGCAGCGTGCTCCGCTCGTGCAGCCGCCCGACTCGCAGCCGGCGGCTCCGCACGTCTGGTCGTCGCCACAGGTCGTCTTCGTTTCCCAGTGCGTGAGATCCGCGCTGCACACCTGGAAGGCCTGCCCCACGCAGCGCGTCCCCTCGGGAGCGCAGGCCGGCGGGAAGCAGCGCCGCTCGGCGACACTGCATAGCGCGCGGGCATCGCAGACCTCGCGCGTGACCCAGCTCCCGTCGGCGGCGCACTCCTCGAGGTTCGGGAGCTCGTCGTTGCAGCGCAACGTTCCTGCAGCGCCGCACTCCGAGCGTTTGCACGCCCCTGCCGCCGCGTCGCACAAGCTCGCTGAGCCGCAATGCTCGATGGTCGCGAAGCCCGTCGTTTTCTTGGCGACGAGGTCGGCGCCGCTGCACGCGACGGTACCGTCGAGCGCCGGGGTGCAGCTTCCGTCGCTCGCATTGCAGCTCGCCGGATCGGCGCACGGAGCGAGCGGCTCCCAGGCGTTTTGATCGGCGTTGCAGCGCTCCGGCGTCGCGCCGTCGCAGGCGAACGTGCCCGGCAGGCAGAGCGGAGGGAGACAGGTCGGCGCGACGCCGCGGGCGGCCTGCTCGGCGGCGCTGTCCTTGTCGCAGAGCGGGACCGAGGCGCAGCGCGCCACGAGCGTCCAATGGTCGCCCTCGGGCGCGCAGGTGCGCAGCCGGTTTCCGTCGCACATGAAGGCACCCGGCTCGCAGAGGGCCGAGCTGCACCGAGCCACGCTCCGATCGCCTTTGAGCACGCAGCGGGCGGCAGCGCCGCAATCCTCGGCGAAGGTGAGCTCCCCCGCGCCGTTGCAGAGCTGGCGCTGTCCGTCGTTGCACCCTGCCTCGCCGGGCGTGCAGGAGCGACAAGCGGCGGCGCTGGCGTCGCATTGCCCCGCGCTCACGCAGTGCGCGACGAGCTGCCAGCCACGGCGATCGGGACTGCAGGCTTGAAGGTCCGCGCCGTCACAGCGAAAGGCGCTCGGCTCGCACGTCGTGCCGAGCCCCTGCGGCGCCGCGTTTTGCTCCTCGGTCTTGAAGTCGCCGAGGATGGCTTGGCACGCGAGCGGACAGAGCGCGAGCCAGGCGCCGACGAGCCGCCTCGTGCACCCGCCGAAAAGCAACGGTCAGAACCTTCCCGCGACGCCGAGGTGCTTCGGTCCCACCACCGGCCAGAGCGCAGCGCGCTGTGACGGGGACTCCGCCTTCGAGCCGGTGAGCAGCAGCACCGCTCCCGTCGCCCCGCCCGCTAAGCCGACGACGAAGCCGATGCCCGAGATCGTGCCGAAGGTGTGGTAGCGGCTGAGATCGGATTTGACCTCGTGCTCGTTTTCGGGCGTGAGGTAGCACGTCCCCGTGGGGCACTCGGTCTCGAGCTCCGAATGCGCGCTCAGGGCCAAGATGCCCGTGACGCTGCCCACGACGAGCCCGGCACCGCCGACGCCGAAGGCGATCCAGGCGGGCAGCTTCGAGTTCTCCTCTTTCTTCTGAGCCGGAGCGACCGGCGTCGCGTCGGACTCCGCCGCCTTGGGCTCGACCGGCGACTTCTTGAGGACGAGGGTGACGGTCTGCTCTTCCCCTTCTTTGAGCGTGATCGTTTCGATCGCGGGCTCGAAGCCGGGCGCCGTCGCACGCACGTCGACCTTACCGGGATCGGCGGCGCGACGGGCCCCGATGGCACCCTCCGGCACGCGCAGGCCGTCGATCGTCACTTCCGGATCGAGCGGGCCCATGACGTGGATCACGACCCAGGCGAGGCGCGGCTCGAGCCCTGCTGCTTCCGACTGCGCGTCCTCGAGCGCTTTTCGCCAGGAGGCGGGCGACCCCTTGGGCACGCCTTCGCGGATCACGAGCTGATAGCGCTCCGAGGCTTCGACGAGCTTGCCCATGCCGACCAAGGCGCGCGCGAGATCGACGCTGATCGTCGGCGCGTGCACGAGCGCGTCCGCGTGACGGAAGCGATCGACGGCGGTCGGGTAATCCTTGCGCTCGAGGGCGTCGTAGCCTTCGGCGGCGAGAGAGCGCGCGCTCGCGCGGTCTGCCTCGCTCGGCTGAGCGTGGGCGGTAGGGGCGCTCATCATGCCCGCAAGCAGGACGACGGCGCCGAGGTGGCGGAGGGGCCCACGAACGCGGGGGTTCACTACTCTGTCCGGTTACCTCTCCACGCGTTTTGGCGCAAGGCCGACTCAACAAAAGAAACCGGCCGCAGAGCGCCGAGGGCCATCGGAACGCCCTCGCGCACGCGGCCGGAAATGCGCCGATACCGGATCGCCTCAGTGCGGGGCTGCCTCGTAGGCACACTCGGAGGCGTCGCCCTCGGTCGGCTTGATGCCGGCCGAATCGCTATAGAAGACGCGCGAAAAGTCGGTGCCCCAGCATTCGACGGCGGTCACCCCGGCCAGACCCGCGGCCGGCAGATCGCCACCCGTGATCCCGACGTCGGCGCGCCCGGCACCGGTCGAGCGCCAGCGGCTCACGACGCTCACGTCCTCGAGAGCGCTCGCATGGCCGTCGTCGATGTCGGCGTGGGCGGTGATGTCGAGCTCGCCGGTGTGATCCTCGTGCGCGCTCGACGTGATGCTGAACGAGGCCTCGCCGTCGGGCGCGACCGTCGCGGTGATGGTGCGCGGCAACGCGTCGCGGCGGCGCCCGATGTCGGGAGGGAGCTCGTGGACGATCGTCACCGTGCCCGAGTCGCTCTGGTGGCGGCTCGGATCGAGGACCTTGGCGTTGCCGAGGTCGAGGACGAACTCACCGTCGCCGTGCGAATCACTCGCGCGGCTATAGCCGTCGCCGTCGAGCACGGTCAGGTACTCGCCGCCCGACTTCTTCTGACCCTCGAGCACGTAGCGGAAATGATGCTCGCCGATGCGGCTGACCGTGAGGCGGTAGCGCGCCGGATCGAGGGCATCGCCTTCGTACGGCCCCCAGACCGCCCGGTCGTCGTCGAGCTCCGAGGGCTCCGTATGAACGATGGCCCACACCGACACCAGCACCACCGCCGTGACGACGTTCACCCCGTCGCGAACGTCGCGGGTGAAGGTGTACCAGAACGCCGGGTCGCTCGACGCTCCGCCGGCCATGGTGCCGAAGGTGCCCGACTGTGCGCCCATGTCGGCACGCGCGCCGTCCGGTCCGTCCACGTTCACGCTGCCCTGCGCCGGGAGCGCTTCCTGGAACTCGTTGGACGCGTCGTCCTTCTGAGCAGCGCAGCCGGTCAAGGCCGTTGCAGCAACAACGAAAGCGAGCGCGGACACGGTGCGAAGCTGGGTCATGGTGTGGTCACTCCTTGCCCCAGCCGTTGAAAGAAACGAGCCAGCCTCAAGGAATATGGAATCGAGCCGAAATCAAGAAGGCCCCCTTTGCGCCATGAACTCGAGTTCTCTTGACGGCTGAAGCCCAGAGTTCGCACCATCCCCCTGCCGGGGCGCGGGACCTGCTACCCTCCCTAGGGAGCCTCGGGCGATCTCTGCCCCCTTCCGTTAACCGTCGCATGCGTCGACCGAACCCGGGCGAAGCCCTCGCCTCTCTCCTTTCGCTCTCCGACGGCGCCGAGCGGCGCGCGAGCTGGCGCCAAGCGATCACGGCCCTCGGCCAGACCGGGAGCGGGTACGGGCCCCCGCCCCTCGACGGTCTCGATCCGGAGGTCCTGAACCGCGCCGCCCAGCTCGCGCTCGATAACGGCCTGGCGGACGATTTGGCGTGGCTCGGCCCTGGCCCCGCGGCCGTGGCTCTCTACGAGATCAGCGCCGCCTTGCCCTCCGGCCGTGCGCGGCGCGAGCTCGGGCGTCGCGTGTTCGCGCGCGTCTACGAAGGCACCGCGGGAACCTTCGCGATCGTCGCGGCGCGGATGGCGCTCGGCTCCGGTCGCACGTTCGAGGCCGCGACGGTGCGGGCGCGCATCGGGCTCGTACTCGACATGCCCACGGGGGCCGCCGTGAACCCCGATCCCCTCGCGCTCACCATCACGACCGCGCGCGAGCTTCGCTCCCAGTGGCTCACCCCCGCACGCACCGGCACGCTCCACGAGCGGCGCCTGGCCGCGAAGATCCTGGAGCACGCGGCGCGCGAGGCAGTGATGCGGGCGCAACAAGGCGACGCGCATCCGATGCGCCACCTCATCGAAGGCGAGGTCCGCGAAATCTTCAATCAGCTGCTCGCCGATCGCGAGCCGCTCGTCTGGCGTCACGCCGCGACGGCGCGCGGGCTCTTGTCCGCCGTCGCGCCGGAGTTCCAGACCGAGATCGAAGCGGGCCTCGACGAGTCACTCACGCCGACGCAGTGGCGGCGCGCTGCCGTGTCGCTCGTCGCGTCGATCCCGGCCGATCCGGAGCAGACGCTGCGCGCGTGCAAGCGGGTGATCGAGGGCACGATCGGCAAGCGCGATCCGGGCATTGCCGCCACGCTCGTGCTCGGCCTGCCTCGCGTGATCGAAGCCGAGCCCGAGGCCGCCGAGCAGCTGCTCGACATGGTGGCCGCGACGCGCCGCCCCGACGTTGCCGAGGCGGTCGCCAGCCTGCTCGGCGATTTGACGAGCCCCACGTTCGGCCGCGTTTCGGCCATGAAGCTCCGCGCCACGCTCGCCTCGCGCGCCGAGGGCTCGGCATCGGTGCTGCGCACGATCGCCGATCGCTCGCTGCGCCTGATCGACGGCGATTCGCTGGATGACGAGGACGATCTCGTGGGCGCGCTCCGCCGCGCCATGGTCGAATTCGAGAACACGGGAGCGCGCGCCGCGTTCGATCTCGCGTCCAAGGCGGCCGCCAAGCTGCACCACGCGCTCGACTTCCTCGAGAACCAGGACGCGCACGACGAGCAGGTGCAGCCGTACTTGCTCGGCGCGCTGAGCGACGTCGACGCGTGCGCGCTCGAGCGACCGCGCCTCGCGCACCTCTTGCTGCTCGGACGCCGGCCGGGTGACACCGATCGGAGCGTCCCCGAGCTCGATCGTCTCTACGAGCGGCTCGGCCGCTGGCTCGTGGACGCCGAGGCGAGCGCGGGCGAAACGCCGGGCGACGCGAAGTCGATGGGGCTCGCCGAGCAGCGTCACCTGAAGGCGCTCCTGCACCTGGTCGACGTCGAGAGCGCGCGCAGCGAGGACGACACGAGCGTGCGCGAGCGCGTGCGCCGCACCGTCCAGGTGCTCCTGCGCCGTGTGACCGAGAGCTCCGGCCAGCTGGTGCACCGCATCGCGTGCGCGACGCTCGCGCGCACCTGCGACGCGGCCGTACGCGAGGGCGTGTGCGAGCCGAGCGACCTCTTGCTCACGCTGATGAGCACGGTGACGAGCCCGGCGAGCTTCGAGACCTTGGCGGAAGCGTCGACGAACCTCGACGTGACCTCCGCAATCGGCGCCTACGCGAAGTTCGTCAGCTTTCAAGACTCGCCCGAGAGCACGACCTCCCCGAGCGAAGCGGCCCTCGGCGCCGCCGAGCGCGTGATCGAGCTCAGCGACGGCGTGGGTGCCGGGGGCAGCTACCGGAGCGAGGCGCTCCGGCGCTTGATCCTGAAGCTCGGTCGCTGTCTGGAGAGCGTCGCGCTTGCCCGCGGCCAGGCCGAGTTGGTCGACGTCGCGGGCTCGGGCGTGCAGACGCTCGACGAGCTCGCGAGCGCTGCCGCCGCCCTGAATCGACTGATTCGGAGCGCGAACCGGCGCGTGCTCGGCCCCGATCCGGACGAGATCCACATCGTCGCCGAGGTGCCGCCGCTCGCCGCGCTGATCGAGCGCGCCGTGAGCTCGGGCGTGCCGCCGAACTCGAACCAGGTGAGCATGGCGGTTTCGGAGATCGCCGCGGATCTGCCGCCGGCGCTCAGCGATGCGCTGCGCTTGGCCATCTCGGGCATCGAGCGGCTGCCCGTCGCAGCGACGAGCGACGTCGCGGCGATCCCGCTCGGCCGGCGCCGCGAGAACCTGCCGGACTGGCTCTTGCCCGGCCGCACGATCGGCGCGTTCTACGTCGTGCGCGCGCTCGGCAGCGGCGGCGCGGCGTCCGTGTTCGTGGCGCGTCGCCTCGAGGAGCGCTCGAACCCCGACGGCGAAGGCTTCGCCCTCAAGGTCCCCGACTACGATCCGACGACGGCGCGTAGCCTCTCCGAGCAGGAATTCCTCCAGCTTTTCCGGGAAGAGGCCGGCGCGCTCCTGTCCCTGCCCCACCACCCGAACCTCGCGCGCTTCGTGACGTTCGATCTCGCGGCGCGTCCGAAGCCCATCCTCGTGATGGAGCTCATCCGTGGCCTCTCGATGGATCGCCTGATCCGCAGTCGCTCGCTGACGATCGACCGCGCGTTCCGCTACCTCGACGGCATCGCCGCGGGGCTCGAAACGATGCACGGCGTGGGTGTCGGCCACCTCGATCTGAAGCCGTCGAACGTGATTTTGCGCGACGGCGAGACCCCCGTGCTCGTGGACTTCGGCCTGAGCGGGCGGCACCTGCGTCCGGGCTGCGGCACCCTCGAGTTCTGCGCACCCGAGGTGCTCGGCA
This sequence comes from Polyangiaceae bacterium, assembly GCA_036274215.1. Classification (GTDB taxonomy): domain Bacteria; phylum Myxococcota_A; class Polyangia; order Polyangiales; family Polyangiaceae; genus PMG-095. The sequence continues at coordinate 14,062 of DASUGE010000201.1, forward strand.
TCCACGACCCGTCCTTCAGGCCGACCCCGCAGGCCGCGGACGTCTACGCGTTCGGCTGCCTCGCGTACGAGCTCCTCGCCGCCGAAACGCTGTTCCAGGCCGAAGGAGAGACGGCCGTCCTCTCGCTCCACGTCCAGCATGACGGCTGGCCGGAGCGCGTCGCTCGGCTCGGTCGTGACAGCGTGCTGTCGGATCTCGGCAAATTCATCGCTTCGTGCTTACGTCGCGACGCCCGCTTGCGCCCGACGGCCGGTCAGGCCCGCGCTGCGCTCGTTCCGCTCGCCAAGAAGTATCAAAACCTCTCGTGGCCTCTCCCGCTTCCCGTCGGGCGCGCGCAGCGCGCCAGCTAGCTCAAGCCGCGGCCAGCGTCGCGCTCGGGCTCGCGCTCTCGGCTTGTCACGGCGAGGAGTCGGGGGCGAGCCTGGATCTCGTATTGCCGGAAGGCGTGGGCCGCCGCGTGGAGCTCAAGCCGCGCGCGGCGTTCGCGGAGTACGTCGAGCTGCCCGAGCTCCGGCGCGAGCTCCGCGTCACGCTCGCGAGCTATCCGCTGTCCTGTGACCGCTACGTTGCTCCAGGCCCGACCGATCTGTTGTTCGTGCTGACGCTCGTCGGACCACCGCGCGAAGCCTTCGTGCCGGGCACCGTCCCGCTCGGCACCGCGCCGGCCGCGGACGCTGGAGCTCCCCAGCGCAGCACGGCCTTCGCCGTGGCGCGCCAAGGCGAGCGTGGCTTCGACTTTCCGAGCGGCGGCACGGTCGAGCTCCGCAGCGTCGATTTGTCGCCGACCGGCGGCGTCGGCGGCGTCCTTTCGCTCGAATTTCCCGGGGACGGCAGCCGGCCGGCCTCCGGGGCGCACGGTAAGTTCCAGGCGCGGATGTGTCACGGCGGGTGAGTCGTGATACGAGCGTGCCGCTCATGCGTCTCGCTCCGCCCGCTTGGCTGCTCTTCGCCGCCTTCTTGTCCGCTTGCAGCAGCGACTCGAGCACTCCGACGGCGCCGCCACCCAAGGTCACGCTGCGGGTGAGCGCGCTCCTGCCCGTGGGTGAGGCCGCCTGGTACGAGCCGGCGCCGGAGGAGTGGACGCAGCCGGTCGTATCCATCGGCTGCGATCGCACGCTCGGCGTGCTGCTCACCGTCGAGAACTTCAGCTTGCGCGCTCCAGGCGCCTGCAACGGGGCCGTGCAGTGCGGGTACGATCAAGTGACGCTCTTGGGAGCGGACGACGCGAGCGTGGTCGCCGGCCCGGTGCAGAGCGCGTCGAACGTTCCGCTCCTCGAGCTCGCCGGGCTCGAGCCGCTCGACGGCGACTACTTCGTGCGCCCGGAGCTCCTGACGGCGGTCGGCACCGTGTACCAGCGCAATTACGCGGAGCTTCCAGTCGACTTGCCGGTCACGCTCGTCGACGCGTGCGACCCAAACGGGGCCGGCGGCGCCGGTGGT
>DASUGE010000202.1:0-4034 GCA_036274215.1 Polyangiaceae bacterium
GAACCGAAGAACCTCCGGCGGCGTGCCCCAGCTGAGATGGTTGCCGTCGCACAGCGACAGTGTGGGACTGCTGGGTTCGGGCTGCCCGCCGACGCCCGAGGTGCCTGCTGAGCCGTTCTGCATCCCGCCCGATCCCTCCGGCCTACCCGCCGAGCCGTTCTGCATCCCACCCGCACCCGAGGCCGCGCCCGGCACGCTGCCTCGTGAGAATTGCTCATGGTCGCGGTGACTCACGCCTCCGCACGCAGCCATCGGCAGCCACGACGCCGTGATCGCAAGAACCGCCCCGCGTCGCACCAAACCGAGCATTGCTCATCATGGTACGACCGTCGCGGCTTTTCGGCTCGCCGCCCCGCGCCGAAATGCCTACCGCCCGAGCCAGCCGCCGTCGACCACGAGCAAATGCCCGTTCACGTAGTCGCTCGCGCGCGAGGCGAGGAACACGGCCGCGCCCGTGAGGTCCGTGACCTCGCCCCAACGCCCCGCCGGGATGCGCTCGAGGATCTGGCGGTTGCGCGTGGCATCGGCCTGGAGTGCAGCGGTGTTGTCGGTGCGAATGTAGCCGGGCGCGATCGCGTTCACGTTCACGCCCTTGCCCGCCCACTCGTTCGAGAGGGCCTTGGTGAGCTGGCCCACGGCGCCCTTGGACGCGGCGTACGCGGGCACCGTGATGCCGCCCTGAAACGACAGGAGCGACGCGATGTTCACGATCTTGCCGCGCCCGCGCTCGAGCATGCCGCGCCCGGCGAGCTGGCACAGGCGGAACAAGCTGCGCAAATTCACGTCGAGCACGAGATCCCAGTCCGCTTCGCTGAAGTCGACCGCCGGCGCGCGGCGAATCGTGCCGGCGTTGTTCACGAGGATGTCGATGCGCTCGAGCTTCGCGACGGCTTCGCCGACCAACGCGGCAGGTGTCTCTCGCTTGCCGAGATCGCCCTGCAAGGCGAGCGCCTGCCGCCCGAGGGCGCGCACCTTTTCGGCCGTCTCCGCCGGCGCGTGGCTGTTGCCGTGGCACGCGACGTCCGCGCCCGCTTCGGCGAGCGCCACCGCGATGGCGGCGCCGATGCCCTTCGAGGCACCCGTCACGAGCGCCTTCTGCCCGTCGAGTCGAAAGAGGCTCATCGCGCCGCGCCGGGTTTCTGGCTCGCTTCGAGCCCGGAGCCGGCCTGATCGAAGCCGGGCTGCACGTTGACGACGCCGAATTGGCGGTCATCGACCTCGCGGTGCGCCGCCATCATCCACACGAAATTGATGCTGTGCCCAGGCGCCGCAACGTTCGGGTGGTAGCCCGCAGGCATCAGCACGGCGTCGCCGTCGCGCACGAGGCTCACGAATTCCGGCTTGTTCGGCTCGGTGTACACGAGCTGAATGCCGAAGCCGGGCTCCGGCATGTCGAAATACACGTACACCTCTTCGAGCAGCTTCGTATGCTCGTGCGGCGGCCAGCTCGTCCAGTTGCCGGGCTTGGAGCGGGTGAAGCCGGCGAGCAGGCGCCCCGCCGTCACGTTCTTGCCGATGATGATGTTGAGGTCGCGCGTGGTCGCGTCGCCGCCGGCCGTGAACTTCAGCGCGGCGTCGGCCTTCACGTCCGCGTAGCGCACGATTTGGAGCGGGTAATCGCCGGTCACGTCGGCCGAGCACTCGACGAGATCCACCTCGCCCGTGGTCATGACCTCGACGCTCGTCCCCCGCGGCACGTAGGCGCCGTCGTAAGTGCCGAGCTCGTACGGCTCACCGTTCACGGTCAGCCGGCAAGCGCCCTTCATGCAGATGAACGCGGTCTCGCGCTCGCCGGTCTCGAAGGCGACGCGCGGCACTTCGGCGTCGAGCCGGATCCGGCCGTAGGCGAGGTGCGCGAGCGTGCTGTTCTCCGGCGTGACCGAGATGTGGCGCCCTTTCTGCGACGCCGTGCCGGAGAAGATCAGCTGCTTCGAGTCGAGACGCTGGGTGGCCATCGGGGTGCGGGATTCTAGCTCAATGCGCCGGTGCCGCAGCAGGCGCGGGGCTCGCGCTCGGTGCGGGGGCGGGAGCGGCGGTGGCACCGGGCCCCGCACTCAGCGTGACGCGTGCCGGGGCGGCGTTGCGCGCGGCGAGCTTTTGCACCTCCGCGGCCCAGGCGTCGGAGCTCACGACCTTGCCGGCGCGATCCCACGCGGAGCCGACGTAGTAGCGGAGGGCCTCGCCGGGTTTCGCGGCGGTGACGAGCAGGAAGGCGTCATCGACCTGTTGGGCGATGCCGGCGCCGCCCGGCGCGAGCACGATGGCGCAGGCGAGGTTGCCGTTCTTGCCGTTCTCGACCGGCTCCCACACGCGCATCGAGCTGCTGTCGGTTTGGACGGCCCCGCCCGGATGCTTGGCGATGCCGAGCGCCACGGCGAGCGGACCCTTCTTGGCGGTGAACGTGCTCTCGAAGCGGTTGAAGAAGGTGCCTGCATCGAGCGTGACGCGCTTGGTCTCGCTGACCTTCACGCCGCCCGCGTCCCACGGCGCGTAGTCGAGCTCGAACACCAGCCGAATCGGTCCGTTCGCGAGCACGCGCGACGCGACGAAGTTCTTCGAGACGGCGAGCTTCTCCTTCGCCCAGATGCCGAGGCCGCCGCAGCCGCGCGTCTTACCCACCGAGTAGAAGTCGGCGCCGTCGCCGTGATCCTGGTGGTAGTCGTCGGTCATGTACCACTCGTTGACGAGCAGGCGGGGCACGCGCTTCGCCCACACGTCGATACCGCTCGAGATCAACGGCTCTTTCTTGGTGGTCTCGAGCTCCGGGCCGTACATCCGGTGCGCGACGAGGTCGTTCTCCCACGCGAAGTCGTCGTGCCGCTCGCGCACGAAGCGCCCGTAGACGTGGTAGTCGCTCGCTGCCGCGGGCTTGCGCTCGCCGGTCCGCACGCTGAAGGTCTTCTGTTCGCTCGCGCCGAGATCGGTCTGAAAGACGAGCTCGCCCGGCGCGCCGTTCACGCCGGGTATCACCTGCGACAAGACCGGGGCGCCCTGCTGGTCGACCAAGAGCGCCTTGCCGAGCTCGAGCGCCGGCGCGAGCTTTTGGAGCTCCGTCTCCGAGAGCGCGATGGTTTCTTTCGCGTGCGCGACTGAGGCAGGGTTCGCCACATTGACGATGACGGCGACGGGAGCGCTGCTCGGCGCCGGAGCGTTCGGAGGCGTGCTCGCAGCGGGAGCCGCGCTCGCCGGGGTTGCGCTCGCCAGGGACGGGATGATCAGCGCGGAAGCGGGCGGCGCGGGACATTCGGCCACCGGCGGTGAGCCGCACGCGAGGAGCGTGGCGCTCGCGAAGGCAAGGGTTCGCACGGGTCCCGGACGACGCAGCTCTCTCATGGCGGCGGAGTATCCGTCAGGGCTCGGCGGAATAGTAGTCGCCGTAGATCTTGGCCACGACGGGCTTCCCGCTCGTGCTGAAATGCGGACCGCCGTTGTCGAAGACGGTGCAATCCTTCGCGAAGAACTGTTGCGTGACGGTGACCGGCGGGGGCCCGGCGCTGGCCACCGCGGCGGCAGCATCATCCACGTACTGCTGCACGATCGAGCCGTTGTTGCCCGACACGCACGGCATGTTGTTCGGCGCGCGCGTCATCGTGAGGATGTCGATGCGCTGCAGGCGCGAGTACTTGGCCTTGAAGTTCGTGATGGCCTTGTCGAGCGCGGTCTGCATCGCATCCTTCGTCGTCAGCGTCTCGCTGTAGATGTTGAAGATGACGCGATCGGGATTGGTGGCGTTCATGGTGCAGGCCGAGGTCGGCGCGAGGCCCCACACCTCGTCGTTCGTGTCCGCCCAGTCCTCGACGTAGCCGGGGTGGTGGTAGATGATCTCCCACTTGTCGTTCGGCACCTGGTTTTCGAAGCCGCCCGTGTACCACTCGCTCGTGCTGTCGATTCCGATGACTAGGTTGCACGTGTAGCTTTTCGTCGAGCCCGTCGCGCCGCCTGCGCCAGCCATACCGCCAGTGGACGCGCCGCCCGAGCTCGAGCCGCCCGTTGGTCCACCTGCCATGCCGCCGCTGCTGGCTCCGCCCGTGCCG
>DASUGE010000203.1:0-19895 GCA_036274215.1 Polyangiaceae bacterium
ATCCGCGGCCAGGCGTCGCTGCGCCTCGTGCGCTTCGTGCTGAACGGGCCCGCGACCCTGGATACGTACGCCGACGCCGCCCGGCGGCAGCTCGCGCTGCGCTGAGCCGTCAGCGCAGGCTCGTGCTCGGGGCCGGCGACGCCAACCAGCGGTCGACCTCGGCTTTGCGGCGCCCGTCGGGGAAACGCTTCCGGTACAGCACGCCCGCGGCGCGAGCGGCGTCGAGATCTCCCGCGCGCACCCAGGATTCGACTAGGCGCGCCCGCAAGTCCTCTTCGAGGGCGAGCGGTGCGCCCAGGCCGAGCGCACGCTCGAACGCTCGCGCCGCGCGGTTCGGTTGGCCCAAATCGAGCTCGATGCGGCCGAGGGTTGCCGCTGCGAGCGGGGCGCGCGCGTCATGCGGGTCATGCGGATAGAGCTCGAGCAGTCGCGCGAGCGGGGCGCGCGCTCGTTCCGGATGCCCGGAGAGCCTTGCCACGTCCGCGAGGGTGAAGAGGTCTTCGCTCGACGCGGCTCGCCCCACCTCGCGCTCGAGCCCGCTCGAACCGAGCAACGCGTAGGCCTCGGCGTGATGACCCTGCGCCGCCTCTTCGCGCCAGCTCGGCTCCGCCACGCGAGTCGCGCGGGGTAGGGACGTGGCCGGTGCAGGAGCCGCCGGCTCCGGGTTCACGCTGCTTGGTGCGGGAATGTCCTGCACCTCGAGCGTCGGGGCCTCGTTGCGCGCGCTGCCGTGTCCCACGACCTTTCCGGAATGCTTGGGGACGGGGGTCGGTGTCGGAGGCGAAGGCAGATCCGGGATCGGCCGGAGCGCGCTCGGCCAGAGCCCGTAGGCCGCGGCGGTGACCGAGAAAGCCAGCAAAACGCCCGCGAGGAGCCAGCGCACGGCGACGCGGAGCTCCGGGGCGCGTCCCCGCCGCCGTTCCACGTGACGCCACACGCGCGCGAGCGACGCCTCCGTGACCGGGTCCTTGAGCACACGGGCGAGAGGGCCTTCGAGCGGCGGCAGTTCACTCATCGGAGTCCTCCCGTTCGTCGAGCGCCACGCAGGCACGAAGCTCGCGCTCTGCGCGCGCGATGAGCCGCTTGGCCGTGGCGCGCGAGCAGCTCGAGGCTGCCGCTACCTCGTCGATCCCCGAGCCTTCGACGTAGCGCAGCACCCAGGCGACGCGACAGCGCGCCGGCAAGCGCGTGAGCGCGCGGTCGATCTCGGCGATGCGCGCGTGGATCTCCGGCCCGGCACGCGGATCCGCCTGAGCGGCGAGGGTCACGTCGTCGGCGCCACGGTCGAGGCCAAGCAGGCGCAAGAAGCTCCGTTGTCGAAAGCGCCGGTGCACGAGGCGTACGGCCACCTGCAGCACCCAGCGGCCGAAAAGATCCGGATCACGCAAGTCGTCGAGGTGCGTGAGCGCGAAGATGAACGCGTCCTGAACGACGTCCTCGGCCTCCGCGCTGCGCGCCAACAGCCGGCTCACCGTGCGAGCCACCGCTCGGGCATGGCGCCGGTAGAGCGCCTCCTCCGCCCAGCGATCGCCGCCGCGGGCGCGCCGCACGAGCTCGCGATCGGGGCCCGCCGCGTCGATCCGCGGCGGAGACGAGGCCGCATCCTGGTTCGCAGCCACGGCTGGGATCAGGAGCGAGCCGAGGGCAGTGGGGCGCATGCGTCCGAGGAGCTCCTTCCCCTTGGACCATGAGACGAGCTAACTGGCTCACCTACCGAAAAAAATGGTGAGCCACTTCCGCTGACTCATGGCCCAAGCCGGGGCGAGGCGACAGGGCCCGCGAAGAAACGGGAGAAATCGATGAAATCATCACTGCGGACGCTCGGGATTCTGGGGGCGAGCTTTGCCGTCTACTGCCTCACGCCTTCGTGCACCGTGAAGACGGAACCGGCGCCCTGGCCGGCCGACGGGGGCGCTGGGAACGGGGAAACCGCGGATACGAGCAGCTTGGACACGAGCACGTTGGAGACGAGCGGCGGCCCGTGCGTCGACACGAGCACGTCGGACACGGTCTGCGACTCGCTCGGCAACTGCTTCGATACGAGCACATCCGACACGGTCTGCGACTCGTTCGGCAACTGCTACGACACGAGCACGTCCGACACGAGCTGTGACACGAGCACCGGCGGCTGCTTCGACACGAGCTGCGACACGAGCACGGGCGGCTGCTTCGACACGAGCTGCGACACGAGCACCAGCGGCTGCGATACGAGCACGACCGACCCGGGTGAGCCGCCACCCCCAGCTCCACCGCCGGCTCCTTCGCCTTGAGCACGCGCGCTTCATGAGCATCGCTTCCCTCGAGCACGAAACGCAGGGCCGCACGCGCGGGCTTGCCGTGCGCGTGCGCCTGCGCCTCGAGGAATGGACGGCGCTCGGTGCGTTCGCGATCCTGCTCGCGCTGAAGGCGAGGTTCGGCGGGGGGATCCGGCTCCTCACGTACTTCACGGTGCGGGGGCTCTGGCTCTTCGTCGCGGTCGCGCTGCTTTTTCTCGTCGCAGCGGTACGCCACGGACGACGGCATGGAGCGCGCGTCACGGCTGCCGAGGTCACGGGTCACGCCCTCGGTTTCGTGCGCGACTTCATGCCCTTCGTCGCGCTGATCGTCATCTACGAGAACCTCTTGCCGCTGATCGGGCGCATGCGGCCCGTTCTCTACGACGGGCTCGCGCTGCGCATCGACCTCCTGCTGTTCGGCACCACGCCCGCGCGCTGGCTCGTTCCGCTCGCGACGCGGGCACGCACCGAATGGTTCGCGTTCTTCTATCTCGGCCTGTTCGCGCTGCCCGTCGTGAGCGGAGGGCTCCTCTACCTCGCGGGGCGCCGACGCGAATTTCGCGAATTCATGCTGGCCTTCACGTTGGCCGGGCTGATCGGATTCGTGGGCTACGTGCTCGTGCCGATCGTTGGCCCCCGGTACTACTTCCCAAAGCAGCTCGGCGCCCCCTCGGCGGCGTTGCTCGAGACGTCTTTCGCCGCGCTAGCGACGCATGCCAACGAGCTGCATGTCGGTTTCGGTCGCGCGCGCAATTGCTTCCCTTCCTTGCACACGGCCTGGGGGCTCATCGTGCTCGTCTTTGCTTACCGGCAGATGCGCTGGCTGTTCTTCGTCTATCTCCTGCCGGTCGGCTCGCTGCTCGTGGCGACCGTGTATTTGCGATTCCACTACGCGGTCGATCTCATCGCCGGCGCGCTCGTCGCGCTGCTGCTCTGCGCGGCGGCCCCACGCCTTGCGCGTCGTTTTCCGGTGAACGCCGCGTCCGACGTGCCGACCCTCGCGCTCGAGCCGGCCCTCGCCGCGCTGTCGGCGCGGATTTCTCGGCACGCCGTGGCTCATTGGCCGTACCTCGGGCTGCTGCTCGTCGTGGGCCCGGTCTACCTATCGAGCCTCCCGACCGGCATCACGACCCACGGTCGCGGCGAAGACGGCGCCGAGCTCGTGGCTGCGGCAATCACCGGCGGCACCGCGCACCCGCCCGGCTACCCCCTCTACACAATCCTGCTCCGCGCCGCTTGCGCGCTGTTCCCGCACGCGCCGCCCATCGACGTGGCGCACACGCTGAGCGCGGTAGTGGCGTTGCTGGCCGGCGCCGTCGTCGTTTCGCTCGGTCGCGCGTGGTTCCGGGCGCTCGCGAGCGAGCAGCAGCCCGGGCTCGCCGAGCTCGGAGCGTGGGTGAGTGGGGTCACGTTCTGCTTTTCGCCGGCGTTGTTCCGGCAGGCGCTGATCGCCGAGGTCTATGCGCTTCACGCGCTCACCGTGGCCTGCCTCGCCCGCGTGGCGACGCATCTCGTGCTGTCGGAAGCGCCCCTGCGGCGACGTGACGTGGCGCTGTTCGGCGTGACGGGCGGGCTCGCGGTCACGCATCACCTGACGGCCGGTCCCTTGCTGTTCGCCGTCGCGCTGTCGCTCGTTTGCGTCGCGAAAGTGCGTGCGTTGGGTATGAAAGGTCTTGTCGCCGCCGCCGTCGGCTTTGGTCTCGGTTGCCTTCCCTGGGCGTACCTGCCGTGGGCGGCGGCGAAGCATCCCGCGTTGTCGTGGGGTCAGCCGGACACCTGGTCACGCTTCGTCTGGGTGGTGAGCGCGCAGCAGTATCACTCGCGGTTCGGCGGTCACGCGTCGAGCTGGCTCGCGCATCTAAAGGTGCAGTTTCCGCTCTGGCGCTCGCCGGCGCTGGTGCTCGCCTTCGCGACAGCGGGTGTTTTCGCGCCCATCGTCGAGTCGCGAGCGCTTTCGACCCGCGCGCGTCAGGTTGCCGTGCTGCTCGGCGCTCTCGTCGTGGCCAATGTCGCGAGCGCGCTGCCGTACTCGATCGGCGACCTCGAGTCGTATTTCATTCCTTCCGAGCTCGGCTGCGCTGCGTTCACGGGGCTCGGTTTCGTCGTCGTGGCTCGCACGCTCGGCACGCTCGGGCCGCTTCGTGGCCGCGGCGAAGGGCTTGCCGCCGTCGTGGCCGCTGTCCTCCTGTGTGCGGGGCTCGGCTTCAGCATCCGCCGCGCCGATGCCCACGGCCAGAGTCACCTCGATCGCCGCGTGCGCGAGGTGGTCGGACGTGCCGAGCCGGGCGCCCTGATCGCGGCACGAGGCGACGGCATGGTGTTCGGACTGTGGTACGAGAAGCTCGTGAGAAACGCGCGGCCCGATCTCGACATCGTGAGTCGGGAGCTCTTGCTGCAGCCCTGGTATGCGAGCAACGCGAGCCATTTCACCGCGGGCATGCGCTGGCCGTCGTCGCCTCTCCGCGGCACGGCGCAGCAGCGCCTGAGCGCCGTCATTCGCGCCAACTACGGCCGGCGCCCCGTCGTGGTCGTCGATCCGGCGGACGTGCCGGCCGGTTGCGTTCGCGCGCCGAACGGCGTGCTCTCGTGTGAGCCCCGCCCGGAGCCGGAAGCGCGACGATGAGTCGGCGGCCCGCGAGCCGCGCCACCCCGCGCGCCGCCCTCGTGCTCTCGCTCTTGGCTGCGTCCTTCGCTCGCCGCGTTTCTGCGGCCGAGCCGGGGCTCACGCACCAGGTCGAGGTTTACGTCGCGCCGTGCGGTGAGCCCCCGTACGATCCGGCGCGTTTCGTCGAGCTCCTGCGCGTCGAGCTCGCGGCGCTCCACGTCGGGGCCCTCGCGACCAACACCTCTGCCCCGGCCGAAGCTCAGCTCGGCGAAGGCGTGATCGGCCTGACGCTTCCCGTCTGTGAGCGAGCGGCCCGCAGCATCGACCTCAGCGTCGTCGAGCGCGGTTCGAGCACACGGCTCGAGCGTCGCATCGACCTTTCGGACACCGCGTTCGACGCCCGAGCCCGCATGCTCGCGATCGCCGCGGCCGAGCTGTATCGAGCCGCGCTTGCTGAGGCCGCGGCGCGCCTGCCCGATGCTCAGGCAAAGCCGCAAAGCGTCCAGCCCGCTGCGGCGCCGACGGCTGCTCCTGCACCCGCGGTCACCACGTCGAGCCCACCTCTACCGGCGCAGCCGCCGGGCGCGCACGACGTGAACCCGAGCGAGTCGTGGGCGCTCGAGCTCGGCTTCGCGGGGCGCGCGTACCCGAGCGAACGCTCCGCGCTCATCGGCGGCGAGCTCGGTGCGCGGGTCCCGCTCTCGCGGTGGCTCGCCGTGCGTGGCAGTGCGGTGCTCGCCTTCGGGTCAGCGACGTTGCCGTTCGACGATGCCAATCCCATTACCTCGAACGTCGCCCTCGGCATGGCGCAGGGCCGTTTCGATCTCCTTGCGCGGAGCCGCGGCGCTTTGGTTCTGGAGCTCGGTCCACGCGTTGACGTTGGGTACGGCTGGGTGGAGCGCCGCAGGGGTGAGCCCGCGTATCTCATCGCGAGCTCGATCGCCGACCTCGGCCTCGTCGCGGCCGTGCGCGGGCCGCTCGCGCCGCGTTGGCTCGGCTTCTTCTCACTGTACGTCGGGCACGCCCTCGGCGGTGTGGCACTCGAGGCGGCTCAGGGGACGCCCGGCGCCACGAGCGTGGGGTTGGCCGGGATGCTGCTCGAGGCCACGATCGGCGTCGGCTTCGAGCCCTCCCGGCAACAGTCTCCCGGCGGTCATGCCCACCTTGTGTGCGGATCTGCGCTTCACGCGCCGGTTCGCTCTGCGCAATTCACTAGCGTGCGCGGACCTGGACGCAGATAGACTCAGGCGTCCTAGGAGTAGTGAAAGGGGCGTCGTCATGATCACGGACGTGGACGTGTTGATTGTCGGAGGAGGATGGACGGGGGTGAGCGCAGCGCTCAGACTCCACGAGCACAACACCGAAAACCCGGACAGCGCAGTGACCTTCGCTTTGCTCGAGGGGCACCCGAGCCGCCTGGGCGGCAGGGCGTTCAGCTACGGCTACCAGTGGAAGGACGCGACGGGCGCCGTGCACGAGACGGCGTTCGAGCACGGCGCTCAGTACGTCGGACAGTCGCAGACGGCCCTCTGGGCGCTCATCCAGCAGGCGATCGCGCAAGGCATCCTTTCGTCGGACGACCTCGTCGACGGCTACCAAGCGCGGCTCCCTTACAAGGAGCAGGTGATGATGATCGCCGGTAAGCGGTATCCGTACGACCGCGACCAAGCTCTGTTCGGCATCGGCGGCGTCCCGCCGGAGCTCGGGCTCTGGGACGTCATGGGCGTGCTCGTGATCGTGGGGCTCATCCAAGCCGTGGAGCAATCCATCAACGTGCTTTCACCGTGGGAATCCCCCGCCTGGGTGACTGAGCTCGATCAGATGACACTGCTCGCCTGGCTCGATTCCTTGAATCTGCCGCCCGGCGCGCGCTCTCTCTTGCGCGTCTCCGTCGAGGCCGTCATCAGCGTCGAGGCCGACCAGGTGTCCGCCTTCTATTTCTTCTGGTACTGCGCCTGCAACGGCGGCTTCCTGAACGAGGTCAACGACGAGCAGGGAGGCCCGCAGCAGTTCTATCTCGCGAGCGGGCTCGACGGGTTGGTGGAGAAGCTCGCCGCGCCGATCAGCAAGCAGATCGTCCCCGAGCAGATCGTGAAGAAGGTCGACTACGCGGGCGACGGCAGCGTGACGGTGACGACCGCCGGCGAGCACACGTATCGAGCGAAGAAGGTCATCGTCGCGACGTCACCGGCGAGCGCGAACAAGCTCGAGTTCTCTCCGGACCTCCCGCCGGCTTGGAAGAAGATCACGTCGCAGTCGATGGGCACGACCGTGAAGTGCCAGGTCTTCTACAAATCGCCGTGGTGGCGCAATGTCGCGGCGCAAGCCGATCCGTCGAAGGAAGGCGTGCCCCAGTACACCGGCTACTGCGGCGCCAACGACTACCCGGTGATCTGGGTGATGGACTACAGCCCCGTCGGTCCAGCGCCGAAATACGAGGACCAAGGCTGCTACGCGCTGATGACCTTCACGATCGGCTCGGAAGCAAAAGAGCTGCTCCGAAACCCGACGCAGGAGCGCATCGTCGAGTGGGTGACCAAAGCGCTCTGTGATCTCTTCAACGACACGCGGGCGCTCTCGACCTCGAGCGAGTACCTCGACCTCAAGTGGTTCAGCTGGGACGCGACCACGCCGCTCATTCCCGGCGGCCCGAACACCGTCTTCTCGCCGGGCGTCCTCACGGGAGCGGACGCGCCCGCCAGAGCCTTCGACACACCCATCGACGGCAAGGTGTACTTCGCCGCCGCGGAGCTCGCCTGCAAGTCTCCCTCGGAGCGGCAGAGCCCGGCCGCGAGCTTCGTCCCGGATTGGAAGACGCTCGGGCAGACGGGCACCTACTCCGACTACCGTCAGTCGCTCGGCTACATGGATGGCGCCGTGACGTGCGGGCGGTTCGTCGCGGAGCAAGTGCTCGTGGATTTGTCCTTAAGCCCGGCGGCCATGAAGAAGAGCGCAACTAAGGGAGCCGGCTACGCCACGGCAACGAACGGCGCTGCCGCGCCGCCGAGCGGAGCCCCGGTGCCCAGAACGCTGGCAGCGGACGCGCCGCCCATCCCCGAAGCGACGATTTGCACGGCGCTCACCATGCTGTGCCAGCGCCTGTACGCTGCGAGCGCCCCTCCCGGGAGCGCGACCACGGCTGCGACCGATCCCGCGGATCTTCAAGCGTGGCTCGCCGGAGTGCTGATCGAAATCCTCGTGGCGAACGGCTTGCTCACCCCGCCCCCTGCCGCGCCGCCCGCTGGATTCAACGAGGTTCAGGCGATCGCCTACATGCTCGAGATGGCGCTCTGGCAGCCGGGCTTCGTCGCGGCGAGCTTGAGCTTCATCCAGTCGGGCTACGCCCTCGATTCCGCCTCCCCGCCGGGCCCCACGAACCAGGTGAACCAGCTCGCGACGATCGCGTCGACGCTCATGCGCCTGAAGTCCATCGAGCCTGCGGCGAGCGGCGGTCGCCTCGCCGCCATCGGTGGAGCGTTGCAAGCGGCTGTCAGCAGGGCTGAATGAAGACGGCCGCGCCCGGCGCCGGACCGGTCGACGACTCCGGCGAGAATTGGACGAATCCACCCGCGAGCGGCTTCGCCTCGGAGCACGGCTCCGAGCTCGCGACGGGCGCCTCGCTGCTCGGAGGGCGCTTCGTCATCCAGCGCCGCCTCGGTCGAGGCGGCATGGGTGTCGTCTACGAAGCGTTCGATCGGGACACGAAGGGGCAGGTCGCTCTGAAGATGCTGTCGCACGGCGACGGGCCCGGCATCTACCGGTTCAAGCAGGAGTTTCGCGCGCTGGCCGACGTGCGCCACGAAAACCTGACGACCATGTACGAGCTCTTCGCGGAGCACGGCCGCTGGTTTTTCACGATGGACGTCGTCGAGGGCGAGACCTTCCTCGAGCACGTGCGCTCCGGCGCGGGGCCCGCCCTCGCCGATACGCTCGTGCTCGGCAGCGTCGAGCCCTCCGCCCCGACCATCCGTCCGCCGCTGTGGCCCTCCCAGCCCGCGGTCGATACCGAACGCCTTCGTAGCACGCTCCGGCAGCTCGTCGCCGGCATTCAGGCGATCCATGCGGCGGGCAAGCTTCATCGCGATTTGAAGTCGTCCAACGTGCTCGTCACGCGCGAAGGGCGCGTAGTCATTTTAGACTTCGGCCTCGTGGGCGAAAAGCCGCGCGGAGAGCCCGCCGGCGGGCTCGAGCAGGAGATCGCCGGCCCGCCCGCCTACATGGCGCCCGAGCAGGTGCGAGGCGAGCCGGAGACGGTAGCGAGCGATTGGTACGCCCTCGGCGCCATGCTCTACGAGGCACTCTGCGGCAGCACGCCGTTCGTCGGGGGCGCGCACCAGGTCATGATGGCCAAGCTCGCGAGCGACCCGCAGCCCGTCTCGCAGCGCTCGCCCACCGCTCCGGCCGACCTGTGCGAGCTCTGCATGCGTCTGCTGAGCCGGACGCCCGCGGATCGGCCCGGCGCCGAGGAGATCCTGGAGTGCCTCGGCGATCGCCCGCCGCCCATCAGCGGTCGCTCGGCCCCGCTGTCGCAGCGCGACATTTCGTTCGTCGGTCGCAAGGACGAGCTCGGCACCTTACGCGACGCGCTCGAGGCTTCCGAACGAACGCCTCGTCTCGTCTTCGTCCAGGGCACCTCGGGCATGGGCAAGACCGCGCTCGTCGAACGCTTCGCCGACCAAGCTCGGGCGCGCGGCGCGGTGGTGCTCGCCGGCCGCTGCTACGAGCGCGAGTCGGTGCCGTACAAGGCGCTGGACGGCGCGATCGACGTGCTCACCCGCTATCTCGCGCAGCTGCCGCCCGCGGAGGCGGCGCGGCTCGTGCCTCGCGACATTCACGAGCTGACGCGAATCTTCCCCGTGCTGAGCCGAGTCGACGCCGTGGCGCACGCCGGCGGTCGTCCGGACGAAGCCGCGGATCCCAACGAGCTCCGGCGGCGAGCGTTCGGGGCGCTGCGGCAGCTGCTCGTGCGGATGACCGCTCAGGTTCCGGTCGTGTTGTTCGTCGACGACTTGCAGTGGACCGACAACGACAGCGTGCGCCTCCTACTCGACCTATTGAGCCCGCCGGAGCCGCCCCCCGTGCTCTTCATCGGGACTTACCGGGCCGAGGAAATCGGAACGGCCGGCCCGCTCTCGAGCTTGCTCGCGGCGACGCGCGCCATCGACGGCGTCTCGGTACGCACGCTGTCCGTCGGGCCGCTCGACGGTCGCGAAACGAGGCTGCTTGCCGAAACGCTGCTCGGTGGCGCTGCGACTGCCGACGCGGCGAGCGCGCTCAGCGACGAATGCCGCGGCAGCCCGTTCTTCTTGCGCGAGCTCGTCCAGTGGTCACGCCAGGGAGGCGGCACGGAGCCGATGACGCTCGATCGAGTTTTGTCCACGCGCATTGCCGCCCTCGAAGGCCCGGCGCGCCGGCTGCTCGAGGCCGTGAGCCTCGCTGCGCGCCCCGTCGAGCTCGAGGTCGTGATCGCTGCGGCCGGCGTCGAAGACGCCGTGAGCGCGCTCGGTGTGCTCCAGCGGGCGCGCCTGATCCGGGGGACGACGGGCGGCCAACGCCGGCTCACCGCGTACCACGATCGCGTCCGCGAAACGGTCTCGGCTTCGTTGGGCGACGAGGCGCTCCGTGCCTTGCACGGCGCGCTGGCGGGTGCCCTCGAGCGAGCGCCCGATCCCGACCCCGAGCTTCTGGCGCACCACCACGCGCAGAGCGGCGAACGAAGCCGCGCCGCCGAGCTCGCCATCCGCGCCGGCGACCGCGCGTACGAAGCGCTCGCCTTCGATCAAGCGGCGCGCCTCTATCGAACCGCCCTGACACTGGGAACCGAGGGACCCGGCCAGCCGGACCTCCGCGAGAAGCTCGCGCGGGCCCTTTCGAGCCAAGGCCGCTCGAAGGACGCCGCGGACGCGTACCTGGACGCCGCGCAGCACGCCGCCGCGGCGTCGGAGACCGGCCGTTCGTTGGAGCTGCGACGCCTGGCCGCCGAGCACTACCTCGTGAGCGGCGAGATCGACCGCGGCACGGAAGTGCTCTCGTTGATCCTCTCCGACGTGGGGCTTCGTTTCCCCGCCAAGCGCGCGTACGCCATCGCCGGGATCGTCAAGAACCTGGCCTGGCTCCGGCTTCGCGGGACCAAAGCGCGCCCGCAGGCCACGGATCCTGCCGTTCGCGATCAGATCGAGCTGTTGCTCTCCGCCAACCGCGGCTACGCGACGTTCAGCCCGATGCTAGGCGGCTACTTCGCCCTCGAGGCGCTCCAGCGCTCGCTCGCCGCGGGCTATCAGCGCGGGATCATCGTCGGGCTCGACTACTACGGTGTCATGGGCGCGTATGCCGGCAAGCCGCGCGACGAACGCCGCGCCATGCGCATCCTCGACGAGGCCAAGCGGCTCTCCTTCGAAACGGACGATCCCGTCCTGCGCGCGCGCGTCGGGTTGGCCAAGGGCGTGGCCGCCACGGCGCTCGGCCGCTTCGCGGAATCGGTCGAATACCTGGACCGCGTCGCGCCGGCGCTCGAGTCGTGCGTGGGGGTCGGCTGGGAGCTCTCCGTGTGTGACCACACCTGCGCTCAAGCCTTGATCTGGCTAGGTCGCCTGCGCCAGGCGCGCGAGCAGGTCCAAACGCTCACGCGCCGGAGCGAGCACAACGGCGATCGTTTCTCGCAGCTCGTGGGCACGATCCTCGACGCCAAGCTCAAGCTCGCCGCCGGCCTCCCCGTCGCAGCGCGCGCCCAAGCCGTGGATGTCCTCTCCCAATGGGGCACGCGCGAGTTCACGTTCCAGCACATGTTCACCTTCAAGACGGCGATCTGGTGCGAGCTCTACGAAGGCGCCGTCGAGACGGCTCATGCCCGCTTCCAGGAGATGTTGCCCGCGCTCCGGAGCTCCGGCCTCCTCTCGGTGCAGCTGATGCGCGCCGAGGCCGCGCTCCTCGAAGGCAGCATCGAGCTCGCGCGTCGAGCGGCCGGGAACCAGCAGGCTGCTCTCTCTCGGGTCCGATACTGCGCCGACTGGCTCGACGAGACCGAGCGCGCGTACGCCGTCGGCTACGGCGCCACGTTGCGGGCAGGGCTCGCTCAGGTCAGCGGCGACGCCGAGGGCGCTCGTCGATTCGCTCGCCAGGGGGTCGAGGCTTTCGATCGTGCGGGCATGGCGATGCACGCGGCGGCGCTCCGGATGCGCTTGGGGGAGCCCGAGGGGCGGGCGGTCATGGAGAGGGAAGGGATCGCCGATCCCGACCGCTGGTGCCGCATCCATTTGCCGGATGCTTGAGTCGCGCCATACGGTCGTGGATCGACGCTCGCCGGCTCAGCGCGAGCAGACTTCGCCGCCCGTGACGGCTGCCGTCTCGAGGTCGAGCTCGGGGATGGCCCCGGGCGTGCCGTGTCCCATGCCCTTGTACTCGGCATCCATGCCGAGCGTGCCGCGCACCACGTCGAGCGGGCCGCGGTACCACCCGGGAGCCATCAACGTCCCCTCGAAGTTGCCGTCGACGGTCCACGCCATGACGAGGTGGTCGTCGCCGAAGTCGTGCATCGAAGGCACGCGGTGGATCGCTAGCTCCACCGTGGCGCCAGCGGCGAAAGGCGCCTCGTCGCCGTAGCTCTCGAGGCTCGGCATGCAGCTGCCGTCACGGGACATGACGCCGGCGCCCAGGTTGGCGATCGTGGCGCGGGCTTCGTAAGCGGCGCCGTTGGAAGGCGGCTCGATGGGGGCCGCGGCGATGTCGACGCGCACGGGGAGGGAAGGCTCGTCGCCCCACTTGTCGTTGCCCGCACCCGCAGAGATGAGCCCCTCGAAAGAGCGCCCCATGAACGGTGCAATGAAGATGGCCTCGTCGAACTGGAGGACCGGCTGAAACCTTTCGACGCTGCTGCCGTCCAGGGCCAGCTCGTACAGCGCGACCGCGTGGCGTTTGGCCTCGGGTTCGATGCCCGACGCCGTGTGGGAGACGCCGTCCGTCGTCACGAACTCTTGCCCGACGATGCCGGCAAAGGCGCGATCCTCGTCGAGCTTGGGAAGATGCACGAAGGGCGCTTCCGTGTAGAGCGCGTCGCACACGACGACCTCGTCGCCGTCACCCGTGGTCGCACGGTGTTGCTTGGCGCAAACGTCGCCGGGCAGCGGGTCGAAATCGTTCCCGGCACACCCACCGAGCGACGCGCTCATCGCCAAAACGCAAAGTCCAAGTCGTTTCATGGTCAATCTCCTCGGATCATCTCTTCAGCAAGGCGTATGCCATGCCTTCCGCTGCAAAATCTCGCGGAAAACGTGCGGGGACAGGCGCGGTGGCCTCCGAGCCGTGCACGCCTTTGCACGACCCCCCGTGCATGGCTTTGCACTGCCTGGACGTTATCTGGAAGCGCACACTGTGCGAGGAGGGACGACATCGGCGCCGCGTTAATTTCGTCGCAACCTTCCGAGAAAATTGAATAGAGTGCGCCCTGCCTCGCGACGGTGCTCACCGAGCCCGCCGTCGAAGCACACACACAAGGGACGCTGCATGGAGCGAGTGAAATGGTCCGCTCGGCGCTCACGCGCCATTGGCAAGAGCCCACTCCGCGGGTGGTTCGGCCTGGTAGTGCTCGGGCTAGCCACGCAAGCCGCGGCTGGCTGCCTGTACGATCCAGACGAGCCCTGCGGGGACCTGGACGTGTACGGCGACAACTTACGCTGCGTGTGCCCTGCGGGCACGGTCTATACGCCAACCGGCTGCGTCGCCTGCGGAGCGCACGAGGTCGCGGAGGCCGGCGGTTGCGTCTGCGAGGACGGATACGAGCGTGCGAGCGCCGGAGAAGCTTGCGCGCCGCTCGGTCTCGGTCAGCCGTGTGACCCCGACGCCAACGATTGCGTCGACCCGTTCACCCATTGCGAGGCCGACGGCGACACCGGCTACTGCACCAACGAATGCACGTCGAGCGACGACTGCAAGGGAGGCTATGCGTGCAACGACAGCTCCGTCTGTCAGAGGCCACCCGCGGGCCTGGGCAAGCCGTGCACCAGCCCCGCTGATTGCGCCGAAGGCGAAGCGACGTTCTGCGACACCGTGGTCGCCAAGAGCTGCCAGGTTCAGGGGTGCACGTTCGATCCCGACGATTGCTTCATCGGGTACGAGTGCTGCGACCTCACGATGTTCGGAGTGCCGCAGCCGCTTTGTATTCCGGAAGGGGCGTGCATGCCATGAAGGGTCAAATGTCGATCTTAGGACGCACGTGGGCGAGTGGGCTTCTGGGTCTCTCGCTGCTCACCACCCTGTCGAGCGCTGCCTGGGCACAAGGCACTCCAGCGGCTTCTCCTCCCGCCGCCCCGCCCACGGCACCCAGCGCTGCGCCGGCGGCACCGCCCGTCGCCAGCCCCGTCGTCGAGCCGACGACGACCCCGGGCGCGGCTCCCGCCGCCGGATCCGCCAATTCGAGCGCTCCGCCCCCTGCCTCGACACCGGTCGCTCCCGCGTCCACGGAGCAGGCAGCAAACGACCAATCGGCCAGCAACGCCGAAGTCGCCGACACCGCCGCCATCGAGCAGGAGCTCACGCAATCCGCATCGGCGACGGACGCCTACAAGCTGGATCTCTACGGCTTCGCCGACTTCACCTACGGACAGAGCATCGACAAATTCGCGTTCGGCAGGACGAACGACAGCTTCGCGGTCGGCAATCTGAACCTCTATCTGGCTTCCAGCCTCGGCGATTCGTGGAAGACACTGGCGGAGGTCCGCTTCACGTATCTGCCCCACGGTTCGACGCCGGTCGATCCCACGGGACAGAGCAAACGCGTCGACACCACCTCGAACGACTACAACGATCTCAACCGCCCCGTGCGTCCCGGCGGAGTCATCATCGAGCGCGCGTACCTCGAGTATCAGGCGCACCCGCTGCTCAACATTCGCGCCGGCCACTTCTTGACGCCCTACGGTATCTGGAACGTCGACCACGGTAGCCCCGTGATCATCGGCGCTCGCCGTCCGTACGTCGTCGGTGCCGAGCTGCTCCCCGAGTCACAGACCGGCCTCGAAATCTACGGCACGCACCACCTCGAGCCGTTCTTGATCGGCTACCACTTCACGCTCTCCAACGGGCGGGGCCCCATCGACACGTACCAGGACCTCAACACCAACAAAGCCCTCGGCGGTCGCCTGTACGCGCACGCCGACACGCCGGCGGGCGGCTTCACGCTCGGCTTCTCCGGGTACACGGGCCGCTACACCGACAAGACCGACCAGTACACGATCGACTCTGCCGGGAAGCTCACGATCGCGCACCCGATCACGTCGGACTACAAAGAAGCGAGCCTCGCGGCGGATCTGAAGTGGGAGCTCGGCGGCTTCCTGCTCCAGAGCGAAGCGATCATGAACGACGTCATCTTCCAGGGGCACAGGCCCGTCGATCAATTTGCCCTCTCGGGCCCCCCGGGTTTCACCCCCGACTACCGCCGCATCGGGGTGTACGGGCTCACCGGTTACCGCTTCGAGTTCCTCGGGATCATGCCGTTCGGCGGCCTCGAGTACTACGACGCGGGCATCGGAGGGCCGTTCGGGCAATCGGCCGCGTTCTGGGGCGGCCTCAACGTGCGCCCGACGCCGCGCGTGGTGTTGAAGGCTCAATACACGTACTCGTGGGTCCCGGGCGATCCTCCCGAGCTGCCCGAGAACTCACACTACAACAGCCTCGACTTCCAAGCTGCTTGGAGCTTTTGACCATGATCACGCGACGCAATGTATTGGCAGGTTGCGCGGCCGTCGTCTCGCTCGTCGTGCTGGCGCCAGCTCCGGCGGCGGCCGACGGAGCCCTGGAGCCCCTCGCGATCGTCTCCTCGAAGCGCGGCGGCGCGTCGGAGCTCACGCTGTATCAGCTGAAGCGCCTCTACCTGGGCGACAACGTGCAGGCAGGCGGGCTCGATCTCATTGCTTTGAACCGTGACGCCAAGGGGGCCGAGCGCATCGGGTTCGATGCTTCCGTGCTCGGCATGGCGCCGGACGCGGTGGCCCGCTACTGGATCGATCGTCGGATCCGCGGGCAATCGGGCGCGCCCAAGTCAGTGGAGCCGTCGTCGGTGATTCAGCGCGTCATCGCGAACCTGCCGCGCGCCGTCGGCTACGTGCGCATGAGCGAAGTGGGCCCCGACGTTCAGGTGGTGAAGATCGACGGACGCAGGCCCAGCGACGCCGGCTACCCGATTCGCGTCGCGCCGAGCAGCTCGGTGGCGGGCTTCTGGCCGGGGCCGACGAGGCACTTCTAACCGCCGTTTTTTACATGAGCTCCTCGCTCCGACCCGACTCACTTCGTCCCGATCTGGTCGAGGCACTTGCGGGCGAAGGCCCGGTCGTCGCGGAGAGCACCCGTCGCATCGCCGATGGGCGACGCATTCGCGTTCTGCTCGCGGCGTTCAACGTCGCCCTCCTGGTGGGGCTGGCGGCCCTCATGCTCTCGCTCGTCGCGAGCATCTTCGCGCGCGTGACGCCGGCCATTCGTAAGGACCTCGAGTGGAAGGCGGCGCACGGTTCCGCGGAGCTGGCTCGCGCCATGGACGTGGGCATCGCCGCACAGGATCCGGAGCTGATCGCCGGCATCGCGGACTCCTACGTCGCCGACGAGGACGTGGCCGCATTGATCGTCCTCGGCGCCGACGGCCGCCAGCTGTTCCGGCACGGCTCGAGCAACGCGTTGACGGAGCGGCTATTCGCGGAGAAGCCCGGCGCCGTGCACGAGCGCGCCGGTGTCATCGGCAGCTGGACCGAGTCGACCCTCGAATCGACCGCCATCGGCAAGGTGGGGCTCGTCGTCTCCCTCGCACGCCTGCAGGCAGGCATCGAGCTGCGCCAGAAGATCCTCGCGTTCGCGGGCGCGGCGTGTCTCGCGGGAATCGTGCTGAGCATTCTCTTCTTCCACTTCCGCATCCACCCGCTCTTGCGCCTGATCGCGAGTACGTTCCGCAGCCTGGAACGCACGACCGCGCTCGCTCTCGAGTCGACGCGACTCAAGAGCGAGTTCTTGGCGAACATGAGCCATGAGGTGCGGACGCCGATGAACGGGGTCATCGGCATGACGGAGCTCCTGCTCTCGACGCCGCTCGACACCCGCCAGCGTCGCTACGCCAACACGATCGCGAACTCGGCCAACTCGCTGATGACGGTCATCAACGACATCCTCGACTTTTCGAAGATCGAGGCGGCGAAGCTCGAGATCCGCAGCAACGAATTCGCGCTGCGCGAGCTGATCGAGGACCTGACCGTCCTGCTGTCCGAACGCGCGCACGCGAAAGATCTCGAGATCGCCACGCACATTCACCCCGGGGTGCCGGATCTCGTGCTGGGCGACGCCGATCGCCTGCGTCAGGTCCTCGCCAACCTCATTTCCAACGCCATCAAGTTCACGGAGACCGGGGAGGTCGTCGTGCGTGCGAGCGTCCACGGCGGCACCGAAGAGCGCATGCTGGTCCGCTTCGAGGTGATCGATACCGGTATCGGCATCGCGCCCCAGGACCGTTCGCTCTTGTTCCAGGCCTTCTCGCAGATCGACGGATCCATGACTCGAAAGTACGGCGGGACGGGGCTCGGTCTCGCGATCTCGCGCAAGCTCGTCGAGCTCATGGGCGGAAGCTTGGAGGTGACGAGCACCGTCGGCAAAGGCAGCTGCTTCTGGTTCGAGCTGCCGCTGCAGCCCGTCGGAAGCGGGGAGGCTCCGAAGGTCTTCGATGCGACCCGCGAGCACGTGCTCATCGTGGACGACAACGAGACCAACCGCGTGATCTTGGAGGAGCTGCTCGACGGCTGGCGCGTGCGGCACAAAAGCGCCGACAGCGGGCCGCGCGCCCTCGAGCTCCTCGCGGAGTACGCGGCCGCGAGCGACCCGTTCACGACCATGGTGCTCGACATGCAGATGCCCGGCATGTCGGGCCTGGACGTGGCCCGGAGCGTGCGTCGGGACGAGCGGTTTCGCACCCTCCACGTGGTGATGCTGACCTCGCTCGGCCGAGAGGCAGCGACGGCGGAGGGCCTGCCCCATTGGGCGGAGGACGTCCTCGTCAAGCCGGTCAAGCAGGCGGACTTGGCGGCGGCGCTACCCGGCCTGCGAGTGCTCCGTCACTCCATTCCAGCAAGACCCGTCCCGAGCGGGCCGGTCCCCGTCGCCTCCGATCTCCGGCTCTTGGTCGTCGAGGATCATCCGTTGAATCAGGAAGTGATGAAGGATCTACTCGGCTCCCTCGGCTACTCCTTCGAGTTGGCGAGCAACGGGCTCGAGGCACTCAAGGCACTCGAGCAGCAGGAGTTCTCGCTCGTCTTGATGGACTGCCAGATGCCGGAACTAGACGGCTACGAAGCGACGCGTCGCCTCCGGAAGCTCGAACGCGAGAAGTCACACCCGCGTGTCCCCGTGATCGCCGTTACGGCGCACGCCCTCGCCGAAGAGCGCGAAAAGGTGCTGCAGGCGGGGATGGATGACCTGCTCACCAAACCCATTCAGATCGCGACCCTCACGCAGACGTTGGCCAAGTGGGTGCCTCGTGCCCGGCGGTTCAGCTCGAAGACGGCCTCGCCGCCCGCGCAACCCGACGCGACGGGGGCGGCGGCGCCCGTTGCGAACGCCCCGGCGGCGCCCGTTGCGAACGCCCCGGCGGCGCCCGCTCCTGCGGCGGACCCTAGCGAGATGCCGTTGCTCGATCCGGCGACGCCCCGCACCGACCGCATGTGGGAGCTTTTCGTCCAGCACTCGCGCGACGACATCGAGTTCATCCAGGAGGCGGCGGCCGTTGCCGACACCGAGTCTCTTCGGCTCCGAGCCCATCGCCTGAAGGGCAGCGCCTCGGCCTTCGGCGCGCGCCCACTGGGCACCAAGGCCGGCGAAATCGAGCGCATGGCCATCTCCGGCAACAGCGACGTCGATGCGCAGCTCACCGAGCTGCTTCGACTTTTCAAGCAGACCTGCGCCCTCATACCGTCAGGGAGCGCGAGCGCGAGGCTGCCGCGATGACCGTTCGATCCACCAGCATTACCGTCCTCGTCGTCGACGACAGTGAGCTTGCCTGTGAAACGGTCAAGCACACCTTGGGTGAAGCCGGGCTGAACGTCATCGCCCTCAATAGTCCCTTCGGCTTCATCAAGGCGATTCGTGAGAGCGGCCCCGCCGTCATCCTCGTCGACGTGAGTCTCGGGATTTTGAACGGTGCGAAGCTCGTGCGCCTCGGTCGGCAGCACGCGCCACCCGGCTGCAGTCTCTTGCTCTACTCGAGCCGTGACCCCTCGGTCTTGGAGCAAGACGTCATTTCGAGCGGCGCGGACGGTTACATCACGAAGAGCACGACGGGCAGGGACTTCGTGGCGGCGATCGACCGTTGGATCGGCGGGCAAGGCCGCAAGTAGGGGCCCGGAACAGGGCATGGATGACAGCCTGAGCGGCCGTCCGGGCAGATCGTAGTAAGCTGCGCGCCCCGATGCCGCTCGAGTTCGCGCTGCGCCCCCATTTCGATCTGGACCGACCGGTCCGGCGGCGGCGCGTCGTGCGTTCGCGGTTCCTGCGCCTCGCGGTTCCGACTGCGGCCTACTGGCTCGCGATCGCGGGTGCGACGTACGCATTCGTGAGCAGCGTCGGGGAGCACTCCCCCGCGGAGGACACCGAAGCTCGGTCGGCGCCTGACGTCGAGCGCTTGGTCGAACCGGTCGCATCGCCGCCCCCGGCTCTGGCTCCGATACCGCAAGGGCCCGAGGCCGACTCGACGAACGAGCCCGCGCCTCTACCGCCGCCCGAGCCCGCTCCCCCGCCGGCACCGGCGCCTGAGACCACCCCGGAGCCGGCGCTCGCGGCCCGGCCGGCGTTCGTGCCCAACGTCGCGAGCCCGGCGCCTGCACCGCCACCTAGCCTTCGCGCGGAGCCGCGCGCCCCGCGCGTCGCGACGTCGCCGTCGGTACCGCGGCTCGCGGCGCCGGATCCGTTCGCGATGCAGGATCCGTTCGCGATGCCGGACCCGTTCGCGCGCAACGAGTCGCCGGTTGCCGCACGCAGCGACCCGGCGGGCGCACGCC
>DASUGE010000204.1:0-2492 GCA_036274215.1 Polyangiaceae bacterium
CGTGAGCTCGCGCCGGCTCGCGTCGACGTACAGGGACACGGCAGCGCTCCGGAGGCGGAGCTCGGTGAGCTCTTCAGCGACGACGCGGCGCAGGGTTTCACCATCGAGCGACGCCGTCGCCAGGCGCTCTCCGCTCCGCAACAGGTTCTGGAAGACGACGTCGGCGGTGAGGCGCTGGCGCGCCTGCGAGCGCGTCATCGCGGCCTCGATCATGCGCTCGGCGGGCTCCCAAATGGGATCGAGCGCGGGGCCGAGGCCCTCGCGACGCAAGCTCACGACCCAGCGCTGGAGCCTCTCGAACGCGTCCTGTCCGTCGACGGCCTGCTCGAGGGTGTCCTCGAGCGCGTCCAGGAACTCGCCCGGGGTACCGTAGAGCTCGACCTCGAGTGCCTCGACCAAGCGCGCGGCCCAGGGCGCGGGCTGCCCGTGCGCGTCGAGCGCGCCGACGGCCCTGAGGCGTGCGAGCGGTGCGTCCGCGGCACCCGAGGGATAGCGCGACGTGCGCCCCTCGTGCCGGTTGCCGCGCTCGTCGCAGCCACACGAGGCCCTTGCCACGAACTCGACCGGCATCTCGACGACCGCGGGCACGCTTTCTCCGCGCAGCTGCGACAGGATCAGCTCCACGGCGACCATGCCCATGCGCTCGAGCGGTTGGCGTACGGTGGTGAGCGGCGGGCTCGCGAGCCGTGAGAGCACGAGATCATCGAAGCCCGTGACGACCACGTCGCGCGGGATGCGGATGCCGCGACCGCGCAGGGCCTCGACGGCGCTGAGCGCCATCGCGTCGTTCGCGACGATGAGACCGTCGAACGGCACGCCCGTCTCGCAGAGCTCGAGCGCGGCCTTCGCGCCGGAGGCCGTGTGAAAGAAGCCGGTCGCGACCAGGCGCGGATCGACCTCCACGCCGTGCCGCGCGAGCACTTCGCAAAAGACCTGGAAGCGCGCCTCGGAGTCGGGGTTTTTCGGGTGCCCGCTGATGAACGCGAGCCGCTTGCGCCCGTGGACGCTGATCACGTGCTCGACGAGCGCCTCCATCCCCGGACGGTTGTCGACGACGACGCTCGGCATGCCGGGCACCGCGCAGCCGATCGCACAGATCGGCAGCTTGCCGAGCTGCCGGCTCATCTCGGCGAGCCGCTCGACCCCCGAGTAAGCGGAGAGCCCGGCCGCGAGGAGGATCACGCCGTCGGCGGACGTCTCGTTGAGCAGCTCGTACACGCGAGCGTGCGCCGCGCCCACGGGGTTCGGATTGTCGGGCGCGCCACCGACGAGCAGCACCAGGTCGAGGTCGTGCTTCTGACACATGGCCTCGAAGGCAGCGCGGAGCTGCGGCTCATAGCCGCCGCTCACATGGTCGATGTGGTCGAGGAGAACGAGCAGGCGCTGGCGAGCCACCCTGCCCACCCCCTCAGTGAAACGCGAGCACCGCGCTGATGACGATGCCGAGACCCGTGACGAGCATCACGGGCCCGATCTTCTGCATGGTCGCCGCGGCCGCAGGATCCTGCCGTTCGCGCATGCGCTTGACGAGGACCTGCGAGTAACCGAGCAGGCCCGACAGAATCACGACGAGCAAGAGCTTGACGTGGAACGCCGGTCCGCCCGACGCGAACACCGTCGAGACGCCGCGCGTGAAGAGCATGCCGAGCCCCGAGAGGATGAGCAGCCCGAGGCCG
Organism: Polyangiaceae bacterium; assembly: GCA_036274215.1. Lineage (GTDB taxonomy): Bacteria > Myxococcota_A > Polyangia > Polyangiales > Polyangiaceae > PMG-095. The sequence goes on from DASUGE010000204.1 coordinate 1,677, forward strand.
GCGCCGCCGTTCTTGCTGATCGACAGCGCGTATTTCATGACCAAACCGCGATCGGCCGGTGGCGCCTCTTTCAGCGCCATCCCGAGGCGCATCATCGCGAAGCTCGTCCCCACGCCGAGCGCGAGTCCCAAGAAATGGAGGATGAGAAGGGTGTCCTGCATGCCCGTGCCCCGAGACTATCACGGCTCTCAGAACGGGATCTCGGCGCCGTCCTTCCAGAACTTCCCGCCCACGTCGAAGGGCAGGGTCACGAGCGACAGCGCCCCGCGAGCGGACTCCTCCGGGACGCCGGGAGCGCGCGCACCGCCGAGATCGGTCTTCACCCAGCCGGGGTCGAACGCGTTCACGGCCACCTTTCCCGCGAGCTCGCCCGCGAGCAGCAGCGTGAGCCCGTTCAGCGCCCATTTGCTCAGGCGGTAGGTGGGGATGTCGGTCATCGTCATGCTCGGGAGATTCCCCGCGCCGGAGCTCACGTTGACGATGCGCGGCTCGCGACCGCGAAGGAGCGCCGGCAGGAGGGCGCGGCACAGCCGGTAGGGCGCCATCAGGTTCACGCCGAGCGACGCTTCGAGCAGGGCCTCGCCGCCGGCGGTGATGCCGCGGGTGCTGCCGTCAAGCTGTACGCCCGCGTTGTTGAAGAGCACGTCGAGCGCTCCCCAACGCTCTTCGACGGCCCGCGCGATGCGCGGCGGCGCGTTCTTGTCGCTCACGTCCGCGGCGAGCACGCTGAGGCGCGTCCCGCCGGCGTCGAGCTCGCGCTGCGCTTTGGCGAGCCGCTCCGGATCGCGAGCAACGCCGAGGATCTCGGCGCCCTCG
>DASUGE010000205.1:0-19265 GCA_036274215.1 Polyangiaceae bacterium
CGCTCCCGTGAGGGAAGCGCGCCGGTGCGCGGCTGATAGAGCCTCGAACGTTTTAGCTGCCGAACCCGCTCGTGAACGCGGTGGCGAACTTGCCCTGGGCGGTGAGGTTCGCAGCGCCCTCGCTCCCGACCTTGGCGAGGATCGTGCCGGCTTCTTCGAAAGCCATCGTGGCGCAGCCCAGCCGGAAGACCGGGACCTCGGCTGCGATGTCGCCCGCGCTCGCCGCGAGGTCTTGAACGGACGCGGTGAGCTCCGCGACCGGCGACTTCACGAGAACCTTGCCGCTCGCGTCGGCCTTGCCGTTGATGAGCAACGTGTACTTGGCGAAGCCCTGCAGGATCGCGCCGCCGCGAACCTTGAGGTCACCGAGGCGCGCCATGAAGTCGGCCTGTGCCGAGCCCGAGAGGCCCGCCTTGAAGTTGTAGCTGAGATCGATCGAGGGCGGCGTGCACTCGATGCTGGCGTTCGCCTTGGCGCTCGCCTGACCCTTGCACTCTGCGCTGGCCTCGCAGTTCGCGTGTGCCTCGGGCGGGGTGACCTCCCCCGTGCAGCTGCCCTCGCACTTGCCTTCGCACGACCCGGTGCAAGTCGGCGCTTTACCGCCGTCGCACATCGCGTCCGCCTTGACCTCACAGGAGCCGGAGCAGGTACCGCTGCACTCCGCCGCGACCGTGAGCTCGCAGTTGCCCTTGCAGGTGCCCGTGCACTCGCCAGCGCAGCTACCATCGGCGTTCGTGACCGAACAGGTGCCATCGCACGTGCCGTTGCAGGTGCCCTTGCACTCGCCGCCGGCCTCGAGGTTGCAGGTGCCTTCGCACTTCGTGTCGCACTTGGCGCTGGCGCTGAGCTCGCACTTCGGCGGCGCTCCCTCGCATTTGCCCGAGCAGGAGCCGGAGCAGGAGCCTTTGCACTCAACAGTGGCGCTCGGCGGCTTGACCTCGCCCGTGCAGCCCGCCTTCGCCTCGCAGGTGGCCTGAGCCTTCACTGCTACGTCGAGGCTGGCGTGGCATTCCGCGGGCTTGTAGGTCAGCGCGACGCCACCGTCGAGATTGGCGCTGAAATCCGCCTTGATGGCTTTGATCACCGCGTCGACCTTGGTGTTGATCGCGGCGCTCGTGTCAAAGTCCGCGCCCGCGAACGCGGTGCCGAGGGCGTCGATGTTCGCGTCGAAGTCGCCGTTGATCGATGCCGTCGTGTCGCCGATCTTGCCGACCGCTTCGAAGAAGCCGTCGAGCTTGGCGTTGCCCGAGATGCCCACGTCACCGAGCGAGAGCTCCCCACAGGGACCGCAGAGTTTTTCCGCACCTTGCTCCAGCGGATTGTTGCCAGCCTTGTCGCAAGAAGCCGCGAGGGCTCCGATGAGTGCCGGGGCGGCCAAAGACACCAGCCCGATTGCTTTCTTTCGCATGAGATAAGAGCTCCTTTTAATCCTGAGTCGCCCGCTAGCGGCCAACGTGACCCCGGCGTCCGACGGCTCCATCGAGCCTGCCATTCAGTGGCAATCGAGAGTTTTTACACGGTGCGTCGTGTTCTGTCATGTCCTCGGCGAATGTTTCGCTCCGAGCTGATTCCGTGCTCGACGATCGGCCGCACGGCCTGTGTCAGCTGCGTTCAGTCGGCGCGTCCTTGCTCGAGAAGACGGTCGAGATCCGGACCTGTGATTCTTTTGCCACCCACCATGTAGGTAGGTGTGCCGACAAAGCGCTTCTTGGTGACGTCCTGAGATTCGCGCTCCGCGCGCTCGTAGGTATCGCTGCGTTCGACGCACGTCGCGAAACGCCCCGGATCGATCCCGACATCGCGCGCCGCGGTGTCGAGCGGCGGACGCAGCTCCTGATGCGCGAAGAGCCAGCGATCCATCTGCCAGAAGCGCTGCTGCTCGCCGGAGCAATACGCCATGCGGAGCTGCAAGCAGGTGCTCTTCTGATCGGCGCGGCAGTGCACGAGCGGAAAATGACGTCGCACGATGCGGATGTCGTTCGGCTTGTCGGCGAGCCGCTTCAGCGTCCACGCCGTCGACGCTTTGCAATGCGGGCACATGTAGTCCGTGTACTCGTCGAGCGTGAGCTTCGGCTCGCGCGCCCCAATCCAATGAGCGCCGTCCTCCGTCACTCCTTCCGGAAACGGCACGTCGCCCTTCCAGCCGAACGCTCCCCAGTACCGCGGAACGAACAGCAAGAGCGCCAGCATCACACCGAGCGGCGGCAGGAAGACGAGGGCGGCGTCGTCGCGGGAGCGCGGCACGAGCCCGGCGCGCCCCTGCCACGCGAGCACGAGGATCGCGAGCGCGACGACGTGCACCCCTTCGCACAGCAAACAGAGCGCGCCGACGAACGCGAGCTCGACGACGAGCAGAGCAATCGCTGCCGCGCCGGCGAGCGCGGCGAGCGGCAGGAGCCACCACGAGCGCCGGAACGCCGCGACGCCGAGCGCCGAGAAGCCGAGCGCGCCCCAGAGCGGGACCGGGAGGCCGAGGAGCACGGCGTAGCGGGAAAGCGCGACGCTCGTGCAATCGAGCCGGGCGCCGAGCGTGCAGAAGCTCGAGGCTGCGGGCGCCGAATACGCCCGCACGTGCAGGAGCTCGAGCGCGAGGGATAAGAGGAGGCCGGCGGCGGCGAGCCCGAGCAGTGCTCCGCGTTTCAGAGCGCCTCCCAGCATCCCGTCTGCGGCGAGGAGACGGGGCCCGACGTGCTCGCCAAGCAGCTGTACTCGATCGGATCGCCCTCGCCGCGCGAGTAGTCGAAGCAAGACATCTTGAGGCCGCCGGGGCTGCGCGGGCAATTGTTGCCGCCCGAGCAAACGTGCTGGCTCGTCTCGAGACCGTCGCAATTGCAGTCGACGGAGGTGTCGATGCACCAGCGCTCGCCCGTGTAGCTCGAGCCGTAGCACAAGCCCGTCGGGCAGTCCGAGTCACGCACGCACGGCTCGCAGCCCTTGCCTTCGCCGTGGCAGCTGCCGTAGCGGTGCGCGCAGGTGGCGGCGCCGAGCTCGTCGTCCCATGTGCCGCAGATCGCTGCGTTGCCCCAGGGGCAGGAGTCGACGCTCGTGTCGCAGAGCTGCGTGCAGATCTTTTCGCCGCCTTGATCGCGCGCGCAGATCTGGCCGGAAACCAGGAGGCAGTCGGCGTCCGTCTCGCACGGCGCGCAGAAGCGCCGGCGCACGCAGTAGAGCGCGTCTTTGCCGGTGGAGTCGCTGACGGCGTCGCAGAAGAAGCCGGTCGGGCAATCCTCGTCCGCGCGGCATGCCGCGGAGCAGTAGGCATCCGAGTCGCCCACGCCCGAGCCCAAGCAGACGAAGCCCGCGTCGGCGCTGCACTCCGTATAGCTCGGGCAGTGCGTGTAGTACTGCCCCGGCGGCACGGGCTCGTCGAAGAGCGTGCAGTACGTTCCGACGCGCGTGCCGTCCGTAGCGAGCACGGTGTCGCACACGCCTTGGCCTTCGCAGTCGTAGTGCGAGCGGCACGGATAGCGGCACTCCCCTGCGGTGCAGCTGAAGCCGTGCGCCGTGTCGCACGTCGTGTCGCTCGTGCACGGTCCGGAGCGAGCCGCCCCGCTGCCGTCACCCGAGCCGCCGCCCGACGTCGTTCCGCCGGCGCCTGCGCCACACTGCGGGCTCGTGCACGGATCGCTGCCGCACGCGGCGACGTTCAACGCGCCGAGCAGCCCGAGTAGCGCGCCGAGCGCGCCGAGCCTCCTCGTGAAAGTTTGCGGCTCGGGCGAACGCATCGCTGGGTTGCTCTGCGAATTACCATAGCTTTTCGGCACGAACCACCGGCGCACGCGCCGGGCATTGACCACGCCGCGGGTCCCGTTAAGCTTTCATCGATGCGGAGCTTCGCTGGTGTCCTCGCCGTCGCCGCCAGCGTCGGCTGCTCGAGCGAAGCCGTGAACGGCACGCCGGCCGGCGCTTCGGCTCCCGATCAAGGCATGCCGGCACCGGCCGACACCGCGGCTCCCTCGGGGCCCGGCGCTTCCGGCAATTTCGCGCCGGCGCAAGCGTATCCGCCAGGCCCGTACGGCCACGGCCTCGGTGCCGTGATCCAAAACCTCGAGTTCATCGGCTGGCGCGATCCGGTCGCCGCCAACTACGACCCGAACCTGCTCGAGCACGTCCACCTCGCCGACTTCTACGATCCGACCGGGACCCGCACCGAGCTCCTCGTCATCAACGCGTCCGCCGTGTGGTGCGTCGTCTGCCAGGGCGAGCTGCGCGACATGAACTCGAGCGGCACCTACCAGAAGTTCAAGAGTCGCAAGGTGGAAGTGCTCGGCACGTTGTTCGAGGACGCGCAGAGCAACCCCGCCACGCCCAACGATCTGAGCTTCTGGGGCTCGTCGGCCGCGCGCGCGATCGCTTTCCCGCTCGTGCTCGATCCAGGCCTGAAAATGGGCATTTACTTCACGTCCGACGCGACGCCGCTCAACATCGTGATCGACGCGCGCACCATGACCATCATCGACGTGATGATGGGCTACGACCCCACGCCAGGAACGGGCTTCTGGGGCCGCATCGAGCGAGAGCTCGTGGCGCGCGGCCTGTGATCCTCCGCCCCGGCTCCGTCTTCGCCCGTCGCCGCTTTCTCGCCCTTTCCGGAGCGGCGCTGTCGTCCGCCTGCGCGGCGCCGTCGCAGTCCGGCTCGGGCGCGGCGCCCCGCGCAGGGGCCGGAACCCCGCCCGATTTCGAGCTGTCGACGCTCACGGGCGGCCACGAGCGTCTCGCCGATCACCTCGGCAAGCGCGTGGTGCTCGTCGATTTTTGGGCGACGTTCTGCGAGCCGTGCCTGCTCGCGCTCCCCAATCTCGACGCGCTCTATCGCACGCGCAAAGATCGCGGCTTCGTCGTGCTCGGCGTCTCGATCGACGAAGCCTCCAACGCCGCGCGCGTCCGCGCCGAGGTGAGTAAGCTCGGCCTCTCCTTCCCGATCCTGCTCGACCAGGACACGCGCGTCATCGCCCTCTATAATCCCCGCGCCACGGCGCCCTACAGCGTGCTCATCGGCCGCGACGGCCGCATCCTCCGCCGCCAAGAGGGCTACACGGCGGGTGATCGCGACGCGCTCGAGAAGGCGATCGATCAGGCGCTCGCCGGCTAAAACCTCACGCTCGCGTCCAGCCTCACGCCTTCGAATCCCGGCACCACGCGGCACACGCCTCCGACGCAGCGCAGCGCTCCCCTGCGTTGTCCGACGAAGATGCCAATCGACGAATCCGGCGTGGGGCGGTACCGCGCGCCGCCGTTGAAGTACGTCGTCGGGGGCTTGAGGTCCGTGTTGTATTCGGTACCGAACGAGAACGCCCACTGTGAGCCCCAGTCGAGGCCGGCCACGTTTTCGCCCTCCCACCAGGGCAAGAGCTGCGGTCCGAGCGTCTCGTGCCGGCGGCGGTGCCAGCCTTGAAGCTCGAAGGTGAAGGGGCCTCCGAGCGGCTGCACGATGTCGTAGCGGGCGTAGAGCTCGCGGTAGTAGACGCGGGTCTGGCCCTCGGGCGTGTCGAACGCCTCGGCAGTGTCGTCGAAGCGCGCTCCTACCGTCACCGTCGCGCGCGAGTGGGCGTCGCGGGAGCGGAGCTCGAAGCCGCTCGCGAGATCGTAGACGTCGTTGCGGAATTCGCGTCCGGTTTCGCAGCGGTCGTTGGCCTGGAATTCGCTGAACGTCTGCCAGTAGCCGAGCCAACCGAAGGCCGAAATCCCGCGCGCGAGCGCGTAGTCGGCGCGACCTCGGCCGCCCGTGACGCAGGTCGCGAAGGTGCCGAACTCCGTGTCGACGTAGGGGGCTTCGGTCGTGGGCGGCGCGTTCCACGCGACCTGCGAGAACTCGCGAGCGTGATCGACGCTCACGTTGGCGAGCAGCGGAAAGAGCCGCCGGTAATGACGCCCTTCGACGAGGAGCACGACCGGAGCGAGGTCGTAGCTGCCGCTCAGGTAGAGCGCGTAGCCCATCGGCATGTCGTTCAGACCGTTGGTCTGCGAGAGCTTTTGCCCGGCGCCCTCGACGCCGAGCGAGCCACGACCGTCCGAGCTCGTGAGCTTCACCGATTCGCTGATGCTCGTGATGGTGCTCGCGCTGCGGACGGTGTCGTTGCTGAGCGGCGCTTGCCGGAACAGCACCGAGCCTTGCGTGTCGAGCTCCACGCTGCCGAAGTCGAGCGCGAGCTGCCCGGCGAGCACGCGATCGGGCGCGTAGGTGCAGGTGGCCGTGGCCGCACAATTCGCGCCGCGGGCGGCGAAATCCGTGCCGATCGCGCGCGGCATGCCCGCTTCGGTGAGCTTCAGAAACCCGGGCGTCACGCTCGAGTCTATGCCGAGGTAGCGGCCGCTGCCTTCGTCGATGCGCAGCGGATTGAGCGAGCCGCCGACGACCTTGAGCCGGATGCGCGTGTCGCCCAGCTTGGTACGGCCGCTGACGTGCACGCCCCGGATCGTGTCGTCGCTGTGGAGCTCGTCGCGCTTGCGCACGCTGAGCACGATGCCGTGCCCGTACTCCGCGTAGTCGTCGCCGAGCGTCGTCTCGACGAAGCCCGCGTCGTAGGCCACGAACACCTTCGCCGGGTAAACCCAATTGATGTAACGGTTCGAGAGCTCCTCGCCCGTTTGCTGCACCTTGAGCCGGAAGTACTCGGGATCCGGCAGCGCGCCCGGCGTCGCCGGTCGACGCTCGACGAGCTCGAGCGCGGAGGCCGTCGCGTCGGGGGACGTGAAGTACCACGCGTTGTCGAGGCGCATGCCGAAGCGCACGGGACCGCTCGTCACCTGCCCGTGCAGGCGGTTGTACCAGACGCCCCAATCGTCGTTCACGACCGTCGCCAGGTCGTTCGGCTGGAAATCGCGGTTGTCCCAGGCGTACGAGACGGTCGCGTCCTCGGTGAGCTCGACCTCCACCGGTGGCTTGTCGCGTGCGTCGGGCTCGGCGGCGCGCACGACCCGGGCCGTCGACAGCGCGACGACGAGCGCGGTTCGGAGCCCGCGCATCCCCGCTACTCGGAGGCCTCGCGCCGCGCGAGCTCGTCTTCGATCGTGGTCCACAAGGGGTCGCTCTGGTTGCCGATGAACTTCGCGAGGATGCGCATGGTGCGCGCGTCGATCACGAGGTTCAACGGCGCCGTCTCCGCCGAAGCGTAGTCATTGAGCTGGTAGTCTGGATCGAGGACCATCGGGAAGGGGACATCGAACGTTTCGACCCACGTGGTGAGATCGTCGAGATCGGCGGGGCCGCCCTGCCCGTTCTGGAACAGGGCGCTCACGATCGCGAGGCCGCGCGGGGCGAGCTCTGCGTAACGGTCGGGTAGCGTCTTGTGCTCGCTCTTGCACACCGAGCACCAGACGGCCGCGGTGTTCAGCAGCACGATTTCGTGGGTTTTCCCCGTGGGATCGTAGAAGCTCCCGAGCGAGATGTCCTCGAGCGTCGCTTCATCGTGCCGCGTGGACTGCGGCGCTCGCCAGCCGCGAAAGCAGCGGTCCTCGGCCAGCGTGCCGGTGTCGTCCCCGTAGGGGCCCGCCGGGTAGCCGGGGGTCGTGCAGGCGGAGGCGCCCGAGGTCCCGAGGAGCTCCTTCGGGATCTCCGGACGGTTGGTCCCGCAAGCGCCGAGGAGGAGGGCGGCAAGCCCGACGGGGAAGAGTTTCACCGCCTGCGCACTCCCACGTTCGTGACGACCGGCAGGGCGCCGTCCGAAAGCTCGATCCGGTCGCCGTCGTCGGAGACGATGCCCGTCGCGAACGGCTGCCACTCGCCGTACGGCGCGAAGAGCTGCGCCCCGGGGTCGAGACCGGGATCCATGCCCTGAAGCAGGAGCTCGACCTCGGTGCCCGCGTCCCAGCCCGCCGAGTTCGGGAGCTCGATGGACGCGGGGGGACAGAGCCGCGCGCCGAGCGGAGCCAGCGTGAAAATGAGCTCGAGCTTCGCCCCCTGGTCGAGCCCCGCGGGCCAGCGCTTCTTGGGCAGCTCGCCGGCCCTGAAAGCGCGGCCCTCGTCCGTGTCGTACGGAGCGAACGGGTCGAGCTCGAACCTGCCACCCTCGGGGAGGGTGACCGTGACGCCGCCCGACTTCGCCGGCAGTCCGGGGAGGAGCGGCGCGCCCGCTTCCGGTAGGCGCGGCACGTAGAGCGTGCCGAAATCGGTCCCGCCCTCGTCGAAGAGCAGCGCGACCTCACCGTAGCGGTAGGCGTCGCCGTATTTCACCGCCGGTTTCTGGGTCGGGGTGTCGACCACAACGCTCACGTCGCCGTTCTCGTCCGTGTACTGCGGTCGCGTGCACACGTTGATGCCGCACACCTCGACCAACGCGTCGGACGCCGGCTCACCGTCGATCGTCTCCACGTGGGCCGTTACTGCTCCGACTTCGAGGGCGGGGTAGGAGGGGTCCACATAGCCGGGCCCGTCCTCGCATTTCGCGGGTCTGCCGCCACCGCCGGCCGCCCCCGAGTCAGGCGTTCCCGAATCGGGCAGGCCGGAGTCCGGCTCTCCGGCGTCCGGGTCCGCCGTCACTGGATCGCTCCCGCAGGCGCTCACGACCGCCGCGAGGGCGAGCGGCGCGAAACGACCGGGGCGCATGCGACAACGGTAACCTCGGGCCAACGCGCACGCCAAGCCCCGCGCCCGCTTCCGCGCCCTTGGTTGGCGCCAGTGGCGCCGTAACCCGCCGAGCGGGCGGTCTCAGAACAGTACGCCGAGGTACCAGCGGAGCGTCTGGGCGATGCGCGTCTCTGCGCCGGCTTCGCCCAGGGGGCTTTGCACGATCTGGGCGTGGAGCTTGTCGGGGTAACCGAGGCCCGCCATCGGGAAGAGCACGCCGTAGTCGAGCTCCGTGAAGAAGCCTCCCAGAATGCCCGGCACGTCGTTGAGCGCGCCGTCTTTCGACTGGTAGTAGAGCTTTCCGTTGAGCTCGATGCCGAGGTCGCGCGCGTGACCCGGTGCCTGGATGAACTCGCTCGCGCGCGTCCAGATCGCCGCGACGCCGCCGCCCACGCGCTGCCCGTTCGGATCGCGCAGGAAGTCGTAGTCGGCGCTCGGACGGAAGTAGTACGTGCCCTGCTGCCGCGTGAGGATGCTGCGGCCGAGGATCATGTCCACGCGGTAGCTCGGGTGGAACCGGAACGTGGAGAACGTGCGGTCGGAGCCAATCTGGGCCGGGGCGCCGCCCACCGGCGCGAGCCCGTCGACGTCGGGATCGCCCGAGGCCACGCCGAACTTGAAGCCGAGGTTCAGCTTGTCCTCGACGAGCTTCTGCTCGAACTCGGTCACCGCGCCCCAGGCCCTGATCTTGTAGCCCTCGTCGCCTTTGGTGATGAGGGCGCTGTGGCTGTACGGGTCGATGTTGGCGATCGACCCCTGCACCGTCGCCGCTTCCGCCTCGAATCGGAACTTCTTGTAGCGGATCTGCAACCAGAGATCGGGGATCCAGGCGTGGGCGTCGCGCCGCGTGTAGCTCTGCGTGCGGTACGCTTGCGCGAGCGGGCAACCGAGCGCGGCCGCGCCCGTCTCGCCCGAGCCGCAATCGCCCTTCGAGTCGTCCACGGTGCCCGTCCCATCGATGCTGGAGGTCCGGTCGTTGGCGATGGTCTGGTGCCGATAGACGAGCTGGATGCCGCCGTTGATGACGATGTCGCCGCGCGTGAGGCTCTGGCGCTCGAGCTGCGGGGTCTTCTTGCGGGCGAGCGAGAAGACGTACTGATCGACGTCGTCGAGCTGAGCGAGATCGTAAGGCTCGGGGTTCGGCAGGGCGAGCGCGTCGCTCGTGATGCCCTCGTTCGGGAAATCCCAGGCCGCCGACAAGTACAGATCGAGCGGCTTCAGGCCGGTGACGATCTGGATGCGGTCGACCGTCGACTGCGCGTCGTCGTCATAGCCGTCGCCGGCGTTGAACATCATGCCGAGGCCCCACTGGAACGGCATGCGGCCGAAACGGATCTCGCCGACGGGCATCGAGTATTCGGCCCAGGCGCGCTTGACCCGAATGCTGTCCTTGCTCGAGTTCACGCCGGCCGACGGAGGCTCTTCGCTCTGGTCGTAGAAGCCGAGCGGGTTGTACCCGCTGCGCGTGCTCACCGCGTAGCCACCGCCGAACGACGGATGGTTCGCATAGCCGCTCGGCGTGGAGCCGAGGACCAGGTTGTCGAGCATGTCGATCTGGCTCATCACCCGCAGGTTGTCGGAGACGTGCAGCTCGGGGTTCAAGCGGAAGCGCATGTTCGCGCCCGCCTGCATGTTCGCGTGGCAAGGATAGTTCGCGGTCGTCGCGCTCGTGCTCGGGCCGGTGCCCGATTCCGACTCGGTGCAGGCGTTGGTCGGGCCGCTGTTCGCTGCGCCCTGGGTCAGGTGGTCGTAATCGGTGTAAGCGTCGTCGGCGGGGCGTGGCCACATCGCCGAGTCGCGCGGATCGATGCGCCCGAGCCCGAACTTGTGCTCGAGCTGGGCCCGCACGCGAAAGTACCCGTGCAGCTCGAGAACGGGCCGCGCATGCGACCACCAATCCTCGGCGTAGACGTGGTCCTTCTCGGTGACCTCCTCCATCGTCTTCGGCTTGGGACGGCCTTCGCCCTGGTGCTGGAGGGCATTCGCGTCGCTCGACGGTTCCGGCCACAGCGGCATCGCGCCCGGCGCGGCCGCACCTGGTACCCCGAGCCGACCTTCGGTAGCGCCCGGCTGCACGGGTGCTGCGGGAGTCGGGCTCGCGGCACTCGGCGGCGCTGCATCGCTCGGCGCGGGTGCTTCGCGCGACTCGACCGGCTTGGCGTCGCTCGGCGCGGGCTCCTTCTTGTCGCCGTTCGCGGGCTTGTCGCCGTTCGCGGGCTTGTCGCCGTTCGTGGGCTTGTCGCCGTTCGCGGGCTTGTCGCCGTTCGCCGGCGCGCTCGGTGCGGGCTTCGCGCCGTTCGTGGGCTTCGGAGCGGGCTTCGCTTCGGCGGGCGCCGCGGGTTTCTCCGCGGGTGCGGCAGGCGCCGCCGGAGGTTTCGCGGGAGTCGGTGGCTTCCCACCCTGTCCCTGTGCGTGAACGTTACCCGCTGCGCCGAGCGCGGCGGTCAGTGCGAGGAGCGCGCCGCTCCTCCTGATGCATGCTCTCGAACGGACGGAGGAGAAGCGTTGATTCATCGAGAGCGCCGAGGAACGGGGACGGGAAGCCGCGACCGGGGGGCCGAAGGCAGAGGGACCTTTCGCACGCTGCCCGGAAAGCTGTCAACGCCGCTCTGATTCCTTCGATTCGGGGGGTTCCTGGCCTCCGGGCTGGGTGTACGAACGGAGGACGTCGTTCCTGAGCTCGGCGGCGCGCTCGGCCACCGGATCGGGCTCGGTCGAGTCCGGTGCCGTCGGGGGGAGGGAGGGGAGATCGAGGCCCGAGATCGTCTTGGCGAGCTCCGCCAGCTCCTGCTGGGCGCTCCAGCCGGGCGAGACCGGCAACCCGAGCGCGGTGCGGAACCCTTCACCGAGCTCGATGGCCGACGAAGGACGAAGCGCCGGATCCTTGGCGAGCGCTCGCGCCATGAGCACGTCGAGCACCGGCGGCGCGCCGTCCAACGCGCTCGTCACGGGGGCTGGAGATTCGTCGAGCTGCGCCGTTCGCACCACGAGCTCCGAACGACCGGGCGCGTCGAACGGTGTCCGCCCCACGAGCATCTCGTAAAGGACGACGGCGGCCGAGTAGAGATCGGAGCGCGCGTCCTGCGGGTCGCCGCGGACGGCTTCGGGTGACATGTACGCGCCCGTGCCGGGTGCGAGCCCTCCGGTTGCCGCCGCGTCTTCGGCGGGGATGCGCGCGATGCCGAAGTCGGTGAGCTTGATGACGCCGTCGGGACGCACGATGACGTTGGCCGGCTTCACGTCGCGGTGCAGGATGCCGAGCGCGTGGACGGCGGCGAGGGCGCCGAGCAGCTGCGCGAACGTGTGCCAGGCGAGTGACAGCGGAATGCACGGCGCTCGCGGCGTCGGTCGTGCCTGAGCCGCCCGAAACAGCACGCTCGACAGCGGCTCGCCGTGCACGAGCTCCATGACGAGGGCGAGATGCTCCTGGTCCTCGGTGAGCGCGAAGAAATGGACGATGTTCGGGTGCGCGAGCCGGCGGAGCGCTTCCGCCTCGCGTCGAAACATGGTGCGCGCGCGCTCCTTGCCGCGGAGGAGCGGGTTCAGCACCTTCACCGCGACCGGGTGCGCCGGCATCCCCGCGTGCTTTCCGTTCGGGTCGTAGTAGAGCCACGCGCGATAGACGATCCCCATGCCTCCTTCGCCGAGCTCATGTCCGAGCACGGCGCGGCCGACGTCTTCGACGGCGAGCTCCGACCCCGGCCCGAGGCGCCGGGGCGCCGGCACGAGCGGTACGCCGCACTGAGGGCAGAACCGCGCGTAGTCTTCGACGATGCTTCGGCAGCCCGCGCACACCGCCATACACGCCTGAGCCTACACGAGGTATCGGCAAGGGCTTCTGCCCGACCAGCCGATGGTGTCGAGAAGCTCCGGCCAGCGGGACGGCTCGTGGAATGAAGCGGCCGGACTAGTACCCGCTCGTTTGCTGAACCTGCGCCTTAACATTGCGAAATCCGGGTGCACTGTGAAACTCTTCCCCCTGTTTGGGACTCGACCCGCTCGCGTGTCACGCGGGCGGCCGAGCTCCAACCACTAAGGAGAATCGAGCGTGCATTTCTGGCGAGCTCTTTCGGCGTCGCGGATGATCAAAGGGGTCGGGGTGCTGGTGGTGCCCGTCATCTGCCTCACCGGGCAGAGTGCGTTCGCGCAAACCACTGTCGGCAAAGAATTCTCATCGCAGCGTCTCGATCTGCCGGCGGGTCCGCGCAACTTCATCACGACGCGTGGCGCGCGCACCGACGGCCAGATGGCGTGGAACGCCGGGCTCGGCCTCAGCTACGGCAACACGCTCATCAAGGTGAAGACGTGCATCTCCGACGTGGCCGGAAACTGCGACAACGGTATCCAGCAGCGTGAGCTCAAGGTCGTCGAGAACCTTGCGCAGGCGGATCTGATGGGCTCGTTCACGCCGGTTCCCCGCGTGCAGATCGGCCTGCGCCTCCCCCTCGCGTACATTACGGGCAACGGGATCGACGCGAACGCGCAGCCGAAGAAGATCAACTCGTTCGGTATCGGCGATCCGGAGCTCGAGGCGAAATTCCGGGCGTTCGGCGACTTGAAATCCCCGATCGTCGGCGGTGTCGCGGTCTACGCCACGGCTCCGCTCGGTCATCTCACGGCGCCGGACACCTACCTCGGCGACGAAACGCCGGGCGCCGGTATTCGCGCGATCCTCGACGGCGAGGCCGGCCCGATCTCGTTCGGCGTCAACGTCGGCGGCGTCTTGCGCGGCACGGGCAACATGGACCAGACGGAGGTCGGGTCCGAGATGCGCTACAGCGGCGCCATCGGCTTCCGCCCGAGCCCCCTCCTGCGCGTCTTGGTCGACGCGTTCGGCAGCACGCGCTTCACGGCCGAGGCCGGCGAGAACGCGCTCGAGATCGACGGCGGAGCGCAGCTCACGCCCATCTCCTCGCCGCTCGCGTTCAACGCCGGGGCAGGCGCGGGCGTGATTCAAGGCTTCGGCGCGCCGGCGTTCCGCGCGCTGCTCGGCGTGAGCTACAACTTCGAGAAGCGCGACCGCGACGAGGACGGCATCGACGACAACGTCGATCAATGCCCGACGGCGGCGGAGGATCGGGACAATTACGAGGACTCGGACGGCTGCCCCGAGGCCGACAACGACCTCGACACGATCCTCGACAAGTCCGACAAGTGCCCGCACCAGGCCGAGGACCAGGACGGCTTCGAGGACACGGACGGCTGCCCCGATCTCGACAACGACAAGGACGGCGTCCCCGACACGGGCGATCGCTGCCCGAGCGAGCCCGAGACGAAGAACGGCTTCGACGACACCGACGGCTGCCCCGACCAGGCCGACCGGGATCGCGACGGCGTTCCGGACGACAAGGATCAGTGCCCCGACGGCGCCGAAGACACCGACGGCTTCGAGGACACCGACGGCTGCCCGGATCCCGACAACGACAAGGACGGCATTCAGGACGACCAGGACGAGTGCGTCGACGAGCCCGAGACGATCAACAAGTTCGAGGACGAGGACGGCTGCCCCGACGACCCGAAGCAGAAGACCAAGAAGGCGCCGAAGAAGGCCGCCCCCGCGGCGCAGCCGCAGCCCGAGCCTGGCAAGGTGCTCGAGCTGTGAGCCGCACGCGGGGCGTCGCGCTCGCCCTCACGCTCGCGCTCCTCGCTCCGCTGCCGGCGTGCGGCGGAGCGATGGGCGGTGGTGGCGCGAAGTCGGGTGCGGCGAGCGATCAGATCGGCGCACCCGCACCCGATTTCTCACTCGCTCCGGTCGGCGGCGGCTCGACGATCGGTCCGAAGAGCTTTGCCGGCAAGGTGTTGATCGTCGACTTCTGGGCGACGTGGTGCGCGCCGTGCCGGCAGTCCTTCCCCGTCTATCAACATCTGCTCGAAAAATTTCCGGGGCAGCTCGCGATCGTCGGCGTGAGCGTCGACGATGCACCGGACGGCATCGCGACGTTCCAGAGCGAGACGGGCGTGCGCTTCCCGCTCGTGTGGGATCAGGGGCAATCCGTCGCGGGTGTGTACAAACCCGGGACGATGCCCACATCGTTCGTCGTCGATCGCTCGGGCATCGTGCAGACGATTCACGAGGGGTTTCATCAGGGTGACGAGGCAGCTCTCGAGCAAGAGATCCGCTCGCTCTTGTGATTCGCCTACCTTTCGCACCCGCGCCCACAGCCGCACGATTGCTGCTACCGAAATAGCGGACGCCCACCTTCGCACCCTTGTCGGGGGGACGCTGCGTGCCGCACGATAAGGTTGTGAGATCCCGACTCGGCGCGCTGCTGCTCTCCGTGCTGCTTGCGGCAGGGAGTGCCCAGGCAGCTCCTCCCACCGTCGCCGATCTTTCGGAGCGGCTGAAGCACGCGGAGGATTTCCGCGTGCGTCTCCAGGCCGCGCTCGAGCTCGGCAAGAGCGCGGATCCCGACGCCCTCGATCCGCTCGTGGCAGGCCTCGACGATCCCAACGCGTCCGTGCGCACGGCAGCTGCCGCGGCGCTCCAGCAGCTCGGCGACGACGATGCCTTGCCCGCGCTCAAGCAGCACCGGCTCGACAAGTCCGATCTCGTCCGCAAGCAGATCAAGGTGACCATCGCGGCGCTCGAGCATCCGCCTGAGGAGGGCGCGCGTCCGGCGCGTCTGGTCGTAAAGCTCGGGACGATGAAGAACCGCACGACGGTCAAGGCGCCGCGCATCGAGGCGGAGCTCGAGAGCGAATCACGGAAGAAGCTCGACGAGCTACCCGGCGTGCGCGTGATGAAGACCGCGGCCGAGGCTCCGCCCGACAAGATCCCCGTCGTGATGGTGACGGGTCAAATCCAGAAGCTGCAGGCGTCGCGCGACGGGAGCGACATCGTCTACTCCGCGAGCGTCGAGTACATCTTGCATACGATGCCGGATGAGAGTATCGCGGCGAAGGTGTCAGGCAGCGCCAGCGGAACCCTCACGGCCGAAGAAGCCAAGGACGAAGCGCGCGCCGCAGAGCTCCGCCACCAGGTGCTCGGCGCGGCGATCGCAAGCGCTCTTCGCAGGGCTCCCCGGGCGCTTCTGGCCGCAGCCAGGCTCTAAAAGCGACGGGTCCGGGACAAACCGGGCTCGGCGGGGTAGGAAATAGTGACAGTGACTGATTCGCCGCCAGCGCCGGCTCCGGCGTCCGACGACTCGTTTTCGACGTTGTGGACCGATGGCGCGGCACGGGGCAATCCGGGTCCCGCCGGCGTGGGCGTGATGCTCAAGGCCGCGAACGGCGAGGTGATCGTCGCCGAAGGCCAGTTCGTGGGTCACACCACGAACAACGTGGCCGAGTACAAGGCGCTCTTGCTCGGGCTCGCGCGAGCGCTCGAACGCGGGGTCTCGCGTCTCGAGGTCCGGGCCGATTCGGAGCTGCTCATCAAGCAGCTGAAGGGCGAGTATCGGGTGCGAAACCCAGGCCTGCTCCCGCTGTACGAGGAGGCGAAGACCCTCATCGGGCGCTTCGAGAACGTGCGCCTCAAGCACGTGCGGCGAGAGCTCAACGCCGAAGCGGACCGGCTGGCGAACGAAGGCATCGACAAGGCGCCACGCAGCAGCGGGTGAAGCCGCCCGGCGGTGGTGCTAAGACCGGCGCCCCATGCCGGTTCGGTCGTCCAACGAAGTTCGCTCCGCGTTTCTCGAATTCTTTCGTGCCCGCGGGCACGAGGTCGTCAAGAGCTCGTCGCTCCTGACGGCGAACGATCCGACGATCCTGTTCGTGAACGCCGGCATGGTTCAGTTCAAGGACGTCTTCACGGGACGCGAGCAGCGTCCGTACAAGCGCGCGACCTCGAGCCAGAAGTGCATCCGCATCAGCGGCAAGCACAACGATCTCGAGGCGGTGGGTCCGTCGCCACGGCACCACACCTTCTTCGAGATGCTCGGCAACTTCAGCTTCGGCGACTACTTCAAGGAAGACGCCATCAAGTTCGCCTGGGAATTCTTGACGAACGTGCTCGAGCTGCCGAAGGACCGGCTCATCTGCACCTACTTCAAGGGCGAGCAGGGGGTACCGGAGGATACGGAGGCCCGCGACATCTGGCGGCGCGTGACCGGCTTCGGCGACGACCGCATCCGCGGGCTCGGGATGAGCGACAACTTCTGGCAGATGGGCGAGACCGGCCCGTGCGGCCCGTCGAGCGAGATCTATTTCTGCAACGGTCCCAGCGTCGACTTCGCGACGTTCGGCGAAGAGCAGACGCCCGAAGGGCTCGGCTGGATCGAGATCTGGAACCTCGTGTTCATGCAGTTCGAGCGCACGCTGAGCGACGGCGTGGCCCGTCTCGACCCGCTGCCGGCTCCGAGCGTCGACACGGGCGCTGGGCTCGAGCGGCTCGCGAGCGTCTGTGCGGGCCAGCTGTCGAACTACGACACCGACGTGCTGCGCGCGCTGATCGATCGCGCCGCGGGGCTTGCCGGCAAGCCGTACGGCGCTTCGCGCTCGCCCGACGACGTGAGCCTGCGTGTGATCGCCGACCACGCCCGTACGACGGCGTTCCTCATCGCCGAAGGTGTCGTGCCCGATCGTACGGGGCGCGAGTACGTCCTCCGGCGCGTGATGCGACGCGCGATTCGCCACGGCCACCGCCTCGGCATCGAGAAGCCATTTTTGCACGAGGTCGCGCTCGCCGTCGTGGAGCTGATGGGCGCCGAGTACCCGGAGCTCTGCGAGCGGCGCGACCTCATCGCCAGCATCACCCTCGCGGAGGAGGAGCGCTTCCGCCAGACGATCGAGCGCGGCCTCGGCCTGCTCGAGGAGCGCTTCGACGCGATGCGGACCGCGGGCACGACGGTGCTCGACGGTCGCGACGCCTTCCAGCTCTACGACACCTACGGGTTCCCGCTCGACCTCACGGAGGTCATCTGTGCCGAGCGCGGCTACACGGTGGACAACCCGGGCTACGAAGCGGCACTCGCCGAAGCGCGCGAGCGCTCGGAGTTCAAGGGCGTCGAGCAGGCGACGCTGCCCGTCTACGCGGAGATCGCGGCTTCGTTGCCGAAGGCGGGCGTGCGCTTCGTGGGTTACGACCAGGACAGCGCCAAGGGCCGCATCGTCGCCATCGTCGCGGGCGGCGAGCGCCGCGACGTGCTCGAAGCCGGCAGCGAGGGCGAGATCGTCACCGAGCTCACGCCCTTCTACGGCGAGTCGGGCGGGCAGATCGGCGACCACGGCCGCATCTTCGGCGACCACGGCGAGCTCTCCGTCGAGGACACGCAGAAGCCGCGCACCGGCCTCGTCGTCCACCGCGGTCGCTTGACGCAAGGTGCGCTGCGCGTCGGCGAGGAGGTCGAGCTTGCCGTCGACGTGCCACGCCGCGAGCGGACCCGGCGCAATCACTCCGCGACGCATCTTTTGCACTGGGCCCTGCGCAAGGTCGTCGGCGCGCACGCGCAGCAGAAGGGCTCGCTCGTCGGGCCGGATCGCCTGCGCTTCGATTTCACGAACTCGCGCGCGCTCACGCCGGAGGAGATCGCGGAGGTCGAGGAGCTCGTGAACGAGCGAACCCTGAAGAATTACCCGGTGCAGACCGAAGTGCTCACGATGGACGAGGCGCGCAAGCGGGGCGCGATGATGATTTTCGAGGAGAAATACGGGGACGTCGTGCGCATGCTCTCGATGGCCGAATCGACCGAGCTCTGCGGCGGCACGCACGCGCGCGCGACGGGCGACATCGGGCTCTTCAAGATCGTGAGCGAGCAAGGCGTCGCGGCAGGCGTGCGCCGTATCCTCGCCGTGACGGGGGAGGGCGCGCTCGCCCACGTGCGCGAGGTCGAGGCGCTCGTCGCGGAAGCCGCGCGCACCGCCAAGACCACGCCCCCCATGCTGCTCGACCGCATCCACAAGCTCGTCCAGCACGAGCGTGCGCTCGAGAAGCAGGTGGCCGAGCTCGAGAAGAAGCTCGCGCAGGGTGGGGGCTCGGGCGTCGACGGGCTCGTCGCCAAGGCGCGCGACGTTGCCGGCGTGAAGGTGCTCGGCGTGCGCTCCCCGGTCACGGACCGTGGCGCGCTGCGTGAGCTCGCCGAGCAGCTCCGCGACAAGCTCGGCGACAGCGTCGTGCTCGTCGGCTCCGAAGCAGACGGCAAGGCGCAGCTCGTGCTCACCGTCAGCAAGTCACTCACGGATCGCTTCAAGGCAGGCGACCTGATCCGCGGCATCGCTCAGATCGTCGGCGGCACGGGCGGTGGTCGCCCCGACATGGCGCAGGCGGGCGGCACCGAGCCCGGCCGCCTCGACGAGGCGATCGAAGCCGTCTACGCCGGCGTCGCGGGCTAAGCGGCTTTCGCGCACGCGCGGCGTGGCTACGTCGGAGCTCGGCGCTCACGGCTGTGTCGCGTCGCGGCCGAAAAACATGGGCTCCGGCGTGAGCCGGACGCCGAAGCGCGCCTGCACGCCCGCGCGGATTTCGTCCGCGAATGCCGTGACCTGCGTCGCGGTCGCCCCCTCGTGGCACACGATGGCGAGCGCGTGCTTCGTCGATAGCCCGACGGGTCCGCGCCGCGTGCCCTTCGTGAAGCCGGCGCGTTCGATGAGCCAGCCGGCGGCGAGCTTCACCCGGCCGTCGGGCTGTGGGTAGCGCGGCATGCCGGGCGCCGCGAGCCGTTGCTCGAGCAGCGTCGCCTGCTCCGCGGAGACGACCGGATTCACGAAAAAGGAGCCGCAGCTTCGGCCGTTCTCGTCCGTGGCGTCGAGCAACATCGACTTC